>JBGSIY010000938.1:0-6506 GCA_041742275.1 Pirellulaceae bacterium
GACCGCCGTCGGTACACGGATCATTTGGTCGGATAATCCGCTCCAGGAAACGAACGGGTCGCGCGACCAAAAAATCCAGGCGATTCGCCAATGGATTGCCACCAACGGGAGCCTGGATCAACTTGTTAATTGGAAAAAGCTGGACGTCCGCTCAGGCCAAGCGGTCCTGGTTACTGAGACTTTGGATACCGCTCGTCGAACGTGGTTTCAATAAATTCCTGAACCAAAAGAGCACTTTTTTTGGGCCGGGAAACGCAGCGTTTCTACACCGTGGATTCCGCGGTTTGGACGCGAGAGGACGATCGAGTTGAACCAGGGTAAGCCTGCAGTCCAGCTTCCAAACAGCGAACGGCGTTCACCAAATCGGTTTGATTGAGCACGTAAGCGATACGCACTTCATCCCTGCCCAGTCCGGGGGTCGCGTAGAAACCGGCTCCGGGAGCCAGCATTACCGTTGCACCTTGGTAAGTAAAATCGGTCAACATCCACTTACAGAATTTATCGGCGTCGTCGACAGGCAATCGAACCATGGCATAAAAAGCTCCATTCACTTGCGGGCATACAACTCCCTCGATTTTCCCCAGTTCTTCAAGGAGTTTATCGCGGCGAGCGGCGTATTCTGTTACGACCCCGGCGTAGTATTCGGGCGGCAACCGATAGACGGCTTCGGCCCCGATTTGCCCATAAGTTGGCGGGGACAACCGAGCTTGTGCCATTTTTAAAATGGCTTGCATCAACTCTTGATTGCGGGAAATCACACAACCAACTCTCGCACCACAAGCCGAAAATCGTTTGGAAATCGAATCCACCACGATCACGTTCTGCTCCAGACCCGCCAGTCCCAAAGTGCTGATATGGGTCAGGGAGTCATACACGAACTCGCGGTAGACTTCATCTGCAATCAAAAACAGGTCATGCTTTTGACAAATCGCTTGAAGTTTTTCCAGCGCCTCGCGAGGATAAAGAATTCCGGTGGGGTTACCCGGATTACAAATCAAGATCGCCCGAGTGCGTTCCGTGATTTTGGCTTCAAAGGCCTCGATATCGGGCAAGGCAAAGTCATCTTCGATGCGTGTCGTCAGTGGTACGACTTTCGCGTCTTTGCCAATCGAAAACGAACTGTAATTGGCATAATAGGGCTCGGGAACGATCACTTCGTCGCCTGGATTCAAAATTGCGGCAAAGGCAAAAGTCAGAGCTTCCGAGGCGCCTGTAGTCACCAGCACATCGGCCGCTTCGATTTTCTCCCCAATCCGGCCGTAATAATCAACGATTTCTTGCCGCAGCCCGTTGTACCCCGGGGAGGGACTGTAGGATAAGACTTTGATTTCCGCGTCTTGGATCGCTTGAAAAAACTGAGGGGGGGTAGGGATATCTGGTTGACCAATGTTTAAAAAATAGACTTTGGTCCCTCGTTGCTGCGCCTCTTCCGCGAAGCCCGCGAGTTTACGAATCGGCGATGCGGGGAGCAGATGAGCGCGTTGGGATAATTTCGGCACGGCGGTTTCAACCTATTTTGAACGATAGTCGGTTGCGGCAATTAACAGCCACAGATTTTGCATTCACCATTTTGTAGTATAGCCAATTCGGTACTGTTTTGGCAAAAGGTCACCGCTGCCCGTTTTTATCCTGAACCATTGACCAAAATTTACATCTTAACCGAGTGCGTGACGTTTCGCTTTTTGAGAATTTGGCTAGGATTATCCTAGGATCCAGTCGTTCCGCACTACCAGGCACTCAGTTCAGGCAAGAACACCATAGGAGAATTCCGATGAATTCCGTTTCACCACCCCCAACCTGTTGCCACCTTTTCACCTCGCGTTTCCAATCAAAGAGATCCCGGCAACCGAGACGTTTTACACGACCATTTTGGGATGTCGTGTTGGGCGGAAAAGCGAGCGTTGGATTGACCTTGATTTTTTTGGTCATCAAATTTCGGGGCACTGCGTCGATGTCATGCCCGAGGTTCCCACCAATACAGTCGACACGAAACAAGTTCCCTCGTCTCATTTTGGGGCGATACTGGAATGGGAACAATGGCACGAGCTGCGCGATCGCTTGATTGGCTTTCAAATGGAATTTTTGATTGGTCCCTACATCCGCTTTGCCGGCGAACCTGGCGAGCAAGCCACGATGTTTATTCGCGATCCTAGCGGAAATGGTTTGGAGTTCAAAGCCTTTAAAAACCCAGCCGCTCTATTCGCTACGAAGTGATGTGTGCTCGAATCATTCGCAGCGAACCCTAGACAATCTACTTTTTCGAGATTTTTTTCCCTCTTGTGTTTTAGAAAGTTTCCATGTCGATCAGCGTCTTTGACCTGTTCTCAATTGGTATTGGTCCCTCCAGTTCGCATTCCGTGGGCCCCATGCGCGCTGCCAAAATGTTTGCCACTCGCATTTTCGAAAAAAAGGTGAGTTCAAAGATCGATGGAATCCAAGTCCGCCTTTATGGCTCGCTGGCCTTGACGGGCAAAGGGCACGGGACCGACATCGCGGTGATCTTAGGCTTGCTGGGGCAAAGTCCAGAAAGCGTCGATCCGGATCAAGTTGATTGTTTGATTGCTGCGGTCCGAGAATCGCAGACAATCAAACTGTTGAATAAAAAGTCGGTCAAGTTCAACGAAGAGGAATCCATTCTTTTTCGCCGAAAGGAAAGCCTGCCTTATCATCCCAATGGTATGAGATTTATTGCTTTTGCGGGTGACGTTCCGGTTCTGATTCGAACCTACTACTCTGTTGGTGGCGGATTTGTCCTGTCGAAAAAAGAAGCTTCCTCAGGCCAACCGGCGGATGAAGGCCCCCCCCTTCCGTTTGCTTTCAAAAACGCCGCCGATCTTTTGCGAATCGCCGAAGCCGAAAAGTGTTCCATTTCTGACATCATGATGGCCAACGAAAAAATGTATCGGAGCGAAGAAGCGATTCGATCCGGTTTGTTAAACTTGTGGCAGGTCATGCAGGATTGTGTGAAACGAGGTTGTTCGCGTGATGGAATTCTGCCTGGGGGGTTGAAGGTCAAACGACGAGCGGCGGAGATCTATCGAAAACTTACTTCGCGCCCCGAAGAGGGATTGCGCGATCCGCTGTCGATTCTCGATTGGGTCGACTTGTATGCTCTGGCTGTCAATGAAGAAAACGCGGCCGCCGGGCGGGTTGTTACCGCACCCACCAATGGAGCCGCTGGCATCATTCCGGCTGTCATGCACTATTACGATCGATTCGTTCCCAGCGCAAACAATGACGGCATCGTTCGCTTTTTACTGACCGCAGGTGCCATTGGAATGCTTTACAAGAAGAACGCTTCAATCTCCGGCGCCGAGGTCGGTTGCCAAGGCGAGGTGGGGGTCGCTTGTTCCATGGCGGCAGGCGCACTGACCGAGGTCCTCGGGGGGACGGTGCTCCAAGTCGAACAAGCAGCCGAAATTGGGATGGAACACAATTTGGGTTTGACTTGTGATCCCATCGGTGGACTTGTTCAAGTCCCCTGTATTGAACGAAATGCCATGGGAGCCGTCAAAGCAATCAACGCCTCACGACTCGCGTTGCGCGGAGACGGTCAACATCATGTATCTTTGGACCGCGTCATCGAAACGATGAGGCGCACGGGAGCAGATATGTCTAAAAAATACAAGGAAACGTCGCGGGGCGGATTGGCTGTCAACGTGATTGAGTGCTAAACCATTAAAAAGAATGTCTAGCGGACAAAAGAATTAACGGCCTCGCAACATTGCGGGGCCGTTAATTTTGTAAACTGATTTAACCTCTCGTCGTCAAATCGGATCCCACTCAGGTAAAACCCAGAATAAACGGCAGGGGCTGTTCATCGCCGTGCGCACGTGGGTATCCAGGCGAAGGGCGACAGCGTCATTATCTTAAAAAAGCTTCGTGCAGCCCACCATCCACATTGATGATCTGACCCGTCGTTCGACTCGATCGCTCACTGGCCAAGAAATAAATCGCTTCGGCCTGATCCGCAGGTGTGATCGGGCGTTTGGTTAACGTGCGATCGGCGTAAAATTGTGCGAGCTTTCCGCGCAGTTCGTCGTCGCTCTCGGTCTCGGCAAACGGGATGGCGTATTTGGACAGGGAAGCGATTACTCGGTCCCGCGGGAACATGGTGCTCCCCTCAACCACAGTCGCCGGTGCAACGGCATTGACACGGACCAGCGGGGCCAATTCAATGGCTAATTCCCGAACCAAGTGATTGGCTGCAGCCTTCGACGTGTCGTAGGCCAATGAACCTTTCTTTCCCACAACCCCATTGACGCTGGTGGTCAACACCACAGATGCCCGCAGGCCCTGTTCGCTCAAAAGATTGCGGAATTCGTCGACCAAGTTGTAACTGCCGCGGACGTTGACATCAAAGGTCAATTTCCATTTGTCGTCGGAAAGGGAGCCATCTCGATCGGGCGCGATAAATACCCCGGCCGTCACGACAATTCGATCCACTCCGCCGTAGGCCAGCAGGGTATCCCGAATCAAATTGCGAATGGATTGGCGGTCGGTTATATCAACAGCAAGACCGATGGCGGGCCCACATCCCGATACGCCGCTGCCCGCAACCCCAATCCCTTGACCGTATTTTTTTGTCAAATCCGCAGCCGTTGAGGTGGCAGCTGCCAAGCTCAAGTCGGCACACACGACATGGGCACCCTCTTTGGCCACGCGATGAGCTGCTTCTTTCCCGATGCCGTTTCCGGCCCCCACCACCAGAACGATCTCACGGGACAGTTCCTTCTCAGCGGGAGCCCGTTTTAGTTTGGCCTCCTCTAACAGCCAATACTCGATATCAAAAGCCTCTTGTTTGGGCAGGGCAATGTAGGAACCCAAGGCCTCAGCCCCTCGCATCACTTCCACAGCGCAATTATAAAACTCAGCGGTTACTCGAGACTCGCTTTTGTTCTTGCCCCAGGCGATCATCCCGATACCAGGAATCAGAATGACTGTGGGATTGGGATCGCGCATCGCCGGGGAGTTATCATGTTTGCACGCGTCGTAATAAGTCGCGTAGTCCAAACGGTACTGCACCAAACCGACCTTCAGTTTTTCCTTCAGCGATTCATACGTTTCTTCCTGGGGGTTCCAATCAATATAGAGTGGTTTGATTTTAGTTCGTAGAAAATGGTCCGGACAGCTGGTGCCTAATTCCGCCAGCCGCTGGGCGTCGTGCGAATTCACAAACCTCATGATATCGTCACGTGTTTCCACCGTCCCCACAAATCGATTTTCTTGTGAGACTTGACCGCGCAACCAGGGCAGGAGTTGAACCAACAATTCCGTACGCCGGGGGTCGTCAAGTGTTTTATACTTTTGTCCACCGAACGTGTTTGGGCCTTTGTCGCGTGACTCAATAAATCGCGCGGCTTTTTCAATCAAATCCAATGTCAAATCATAACACTCGCGGTCGTCGTCCGCCCAATTGATCAGACCATGCTGCCCCATCACCAACCCCTTCAGGTCGGGATTTTTTTCGACTTCTTGTTGCATCAACAATCCCAATTCAAAACCGGGACGCAACCACGGAACCCAACCCATTTCATCCCCAAAAATCTCCCGAGCCACCTCAGGCCCTCGGTCACAGGCCGCAATCGAGATCACACTGTTAGGATGCATATGATCAACATGCTTGGCCGGTAAAAACCCATGTAGGGGTGTGTCAATGGAACTCGCTCGCGGATTTAAATTGAAAGTACAATGAGGAAAATAGCCAACCATATCATCCTCTGCGGGCGTTTTGGGACCACGCTCGGGACGACTTTTATAGGTAGGTATCAACTGCAATAATTTGTCCAAATATAAAGAAGCAAAATTTTCTTGTTTTGAAGTCCGCAAATCCCCCCCCGAACCTTTGACCCACAACACTTCGACTTCGTCTCCCGTCAGTGGATCGGTTTCCATAATTTTCGAGGAAGTGTTACCGCCACCCGTATTGGTGATACGTTGATCCGAGCCTAAACAATTCGAGCGATATACCAAACGCTCGGCCGGTGACATCGCCGCAGCATTCTCTTCGTTCCAACAGTGCGTGACAAAGCGATATTCTTTACGGGTTTCGGTTGACATAGAATCGTTAGCCCCAATAGATCATGTTGAATAAAAGACGGCGACCGAACCGGAATTACTATGGAAGAGCAAAAAATCGAACAGGTGTGAAGGGCCCGTTTTTTTCCGGGCAGACTTCTTTTTACCCCTATGGTCTTATCCAAAGATAATTTACCCACCTTGTTCGCACCAGTCATCTCGGTCAGGTACAACAATTTGTTTGCGTCGTTCATAGTCTCACATTGAACGCCGTTGTCAATGGTGACCACCCCTCCACCTAACGCCGATTTCTGCTCTCTGTCAGATTAGCTTTTGGCGACGCTTCAACATCTTTTTTTTGCGTCCAAGGTCACGACTGGCTTTCCCACAGGCACCGAAAGTATTCCTTGCGATACCACATCAAAATCCCTAAGGGAACATTGAACCTCCAAGACATTGGGGTAACGGCAAAGATGTCGCAACTTATG
>JBGSIY010000939.1:0-8700 GCA_041742275.1 Pirellulaceae bacterium
GAAAGACCAGAAAACAGCGACTTGCTCAACTCGGAATCGATCCACTGAAAATCAAATCTGTACCGCCAAAAACCCAACTCTGATACACTCATACACTCATACACTCAGCCCCTCAACAAAAAATGGCGCTGTCCAGCTAGGTCTTAACCAACTCAGTGTCGGTCTCAACGGCGGTGTCATCGGCTTCGACAGCCAGATTGCAGGATAGCTCTGTCCGTTCGCCTTTGATCAGTTCGACAAATTCGTCGAGTCGTTTGACCAGTTGAGGAAGAACTCGGTCACGGGAACCCGAACCAAATATAGAAGGATTGCCGACTACAGAAATCAATCCGTCGTATTGAATGGCTTTCAGATGATGCGCTACCGCAAGGGAAAACGAATCACTGCCGTTGCCGGGCAAAACAGCGGTGTTTTCTTGCAAATCTGCCAAACGAACTTCGGTGATTTGTTCGGCCTTCAACTTCTGCATGTCCTCAATGGTCCCCTCGGAATTAACCCAAGCCAGAGCGTCAAAACAGATTCCGACGTTCTTGTGACCGATCATTCGCACCAACGTCAACAGTTCAGAAACTGTTTGTACGAAATTGTAACTGCGTTTTACGCGATTGGATTTAGGTGACAATCGCAGGCCGAGTTTAATACCCGCTTTTTCAAGTTGTTCACCAGCTTCCACGAGTCGTTTTTGATGGCGATCGAAATTTTCCTGAAATGCCAATTCATCCGCGGACGACTCCAAGATAGCGTAACAGGTCGAGCAGTTCAGGGAGCCTGCCAGCTCGCAAATTATGGTCATCGCCTCAAATTGTTTGCGAAAGGTAGCTTCGTCAGCGCTGAAGTCGATTGGCAATCGAAACGAACCGACTTGGGTCCCCGCACTCTTCAAGAATTGCAGAGCGAAGTCTCGCCCCATCATTTTGTTGCGGCCCAGCAGATCTCCCATGTCGACTTCAACTGCATCAAACGAGTATGTCAATGCAACCTCGATCAACTCATTTTGCCGGCCATCGACGCCTAAACCGCCTAAATTAACTACTTTTATCATAATACTTGTTCCTTTCAAATTCTGTATAACGATTGCATCGAGCGTTTAATCGCCGTCACGGACTTTTCTCAAAATTTGCTCAAAATGAGAAACGCAGAGGCTGCCAAGCCCAGCGGTTTTCGCGAAAGTGCCCCACTGACACAACTGCAAAAAAAGTCCAAGCTAAACCTCAAGCCAACGGCGAAATATTTTTTTGTGCAGTGCCTTTAACCACTACCAAAACGTCGCAGCACGACTGAATAAATCAGTAAACGCACCAGCAGAGCCTCGTTTCTTCTACTAAATTACGAGTAGAAAGTTGCTCGATGCCAAAAAAAAGATATCCCAAACTCACCGGCAGTCATCCAATGAAACCAAAACAATGGGTCCCACCTGGAATAGTCTCCACCAAAGATGGTTAATCTCCATCTCCGGCAGATAGTTTCTATCTCAGATAGATAGAAATGACGCCTTGGGATGCGTCCTGGAGTCGAAACGACCCGCCAAGAACGCAAGACCCCGCCTCCTACGGGCAATAAACTCAACGGGAATCCTCACTCCCTCAATTGTGTCATATTAGCAAGATTAAACCAATAGGTTAAACGAAATTTAGAACGATTCATGCGTTTTATGGTAGAAATTGCGTTGAATTGAGGATCTTGTTACCAATAGTCCATCGCGAAGTGTTTGTCAGTCTTCGTGATGATACTTGGTGCATCGGACCAATGGGTTACGAGCCCTGACAGCCTGCAGCAATTCGATTTTTCGTTAGCGGATGGAGGTGTGATCAAGTCGGATCGGGTGTGAGGCAGATAAACACGCCTTAAACCAGTGTTAGTGGTTGTGATGTGACAGGTAGAATGACGTGAAACATTTCGATTAGAAGGGAACAACAGGGCAATGGAAATTGAGACAAGGCGAATCTGGATTGTTCCTTTTGGGTTTGGCCTGATTATCCTCGGGGTGGGACTGATGGCTTCGGTGGACGCGCGGGAATTTAAAGCCAACGCGTTTGGCTTTTGCGCAGTGAATGGACTGCTCAGTTTGTTGGGAAGTTATTGTTTTCGTCGGGGCTGGGGAGGATGGGCCTTGGGCCTTTCGACAATGGCTGGCCTTTTTGTCCTCGGTTACTACCTGTTCACGTTTATCAATGCACCGGAACAAGACGCCAATTTACGGGTGGCTCTGGCGATTTTGTCTTCGATTGCGACTCTGGCTATCCTCTACTTGCCACGCCAACGTTGAGGTTACGCATAATCGGAGAGCTTAGAATCTGACCGACGTGCCTTTTTAAATGATTCAGACGGGGTATTCTGAGCTTGCCGGAGGGGCCGCTTGTTTGGTCTTTTCCGAGCTTTCGACATTCTTTCCACAATTGATACAAGGTGGAAATTTGAAATCTTCTCGCAAACGGATAGGGAAACAAGAAAACGACTGGAGATTTTGATGATTTCTTATACGATACCGTCATGGGTTCGGCGTCTTCTTTCGGCGAGCGTCTCGAAATGAGTCGCCGATTCTGGAGTGGAGACAGCTCGCATTATTTTCGGTTTCGCAATAGCGGTCGGCTTGCATCGGAAGGCAAGCGGTGGCATTTGTGCTGCCACGAGTCGGGCCATGATTTTTTTCTGTTGTCAGGACTCGGTGCCAGCGTGTTACGAACGTCGGAGCTCACAATTGAACCGCAAATCAAGGCAACTAAACCGCCAATCAATGCAATCGCTAATTACTGGTACCGCAAATTATCTTAACTCGTTTGAATGATTTCATGAAACTTTGCTCAGACATGGACGCCACGAATTCTGACGTATGCGATGACGACTGGATCAAAGATCGTCGCGTAGCGATTCGTGGAAAGTTGGCCAGTTTCAGTCAGCGTGAGGCAAGGGATTTGATTGCTGCCCACGGCGGTATTGTGGTTGATGCCGATGACGCGGGAGCCGAATGTATTGTGGTCGGAGAGGGGCAAACCCACTTTCAAGTTATGGCGGGGAACACGGATCAAACAGGTGGCGTGAGTAACGCAGATCTTGATGTTGAAGTTCTCACCGAAACCGAACTATGGGAACGTTTGGGTTTATTGGCCAACGGCGATAGTACCGGAACGCTTTACACTCTGACGATGCTCGCTCAAATTTTAAATCTCCCTGCAAGTACGATTCGCCGCTGGCAACGTCGTGGTTTGATTGTCGCCGCGAGGCAGGTAAATCGACTGGCCTATTTTGATTTTTCTCAAGTATCGGCGGCAAAAAATCTCGCGAGACTTTTTGCAGACGCGGGGAGCTCCACGCAAACACTAGAGCAAAAGTTATCGCAAATCGCTGCCATGCAAGCCACCCAGTCGGGTTCCGTGGCCGATTTGGATGTGATTGTCGATGGCCGCCAAGTCTTGGTTCGTAAGGATTCCGGCCTCAGCGATATTTCGGGTCAATACCACCTCGATTTTTATGCGTTGGAAGCTGAATCCGATGACGCGAATGCCCAGCTTCTCGATTTCGTTCGCCCCGCTGAGCTGGGCTCTCCCGTCGATCCCCAAACAGTGGATCAATTCCTCAGGCAAGCCCTGACATTGGAAGACGACCAAGATTTCGACGGGGCGATCCAAGTGTATCGGACAATGTTGATGACCTTTGGTCCGTCGGCGGATACCTGTTTTGCGTTGGCGGAATTGTTGTACGCTCGAGGAGATTTGGCGGGGGCCCGCGAACGGTACTATATGTCGGTCGAGATCGACGAGACTTTTATCGAAGCCTACGCGAACCTCGGTTGCCTATTATTGGAGCTCAACGATCTGAACGCAGCAAAATCGGCCTTTGAAACGTCGCTGCAATACCATCCCGATTATCCCGATGTCCATTTCCATTTGGCCAAGGCGTTGGACGCCCTCGATGAACCGCAGCGAGCCGAGGTTCACTGGCGACGATTTTTGGATTTGGCTCCCATGACGCCTTGGGCCGACGATGCCCGAATACGTCTGAACGAGACCACGGCGGTCCTTTAAAAAAAATCCTTGAGCACAGCCAGGTAAGGGGGCCTTTCGCACGGAAAACGCCTGGACGGTAACGTTTCATCTTCGGTAGCCTGGCAACCGCAACTCGGATGCGACGTTCGTAATCAGACGCCGTGGCTATGGTTGAGATTATCAAAAGGAGGGTTAATCATTTGCGGGCAGGCGCCTCGAAAATTGGGCCTGATGCGCTCCCACTTCCTCCCATTAGCGCAGCCAGCCTTTGTTTCTTGCCGATGCCGTGAGCACTACCATAGCGACCGCCCCGATAATAATGAGTCCCGACATGATCTTGTCCGAGTTTCCAACAATGGCAATTCCGTTGGCGATGATCATCGAATAGGTCATTTGAATGAGAACGGCCACCAATGAAACGCCAAAGACTGGGAGCGCCCAACGCCGCTGCATTAGAAAACCGATGCACCCAATGACTCCGGAGGTGACGGCAATTCCGAAAACGATTGTGAGCCAAAGGGGGAGTGAGCGAAACCATTCTTGTTGGGCCTCGGGCAATGCAGCCAATGCGGCCTCACCACCAAAAGTCTGCATCGCAAACGCAGCACAACCGAGCAGGTTCCACAACATCGCGATACTTCCCACCATCCAGAACCATCGCGGCGCCTGAGCCTGTGACAATGAAGACAAATGTAAATCCTGACATGGCTCTTGTGCCGGAGAAGCTTTTGGTTCTTGAAATGCCTCTCGTGCCTGATTTGGCTTTTGTGCCTGATTTGGCTTCTCGGGTTGTGTCATGGTCGTATAACTCAAAAAAAGTAACGAACGATTCATGGCTTAGAATAGTCCATCCCTCGCAGAGACCATAGAGGCAGCAGCCGATTTTTTTTGGTAAATCTCCACTCGAGTTTGGGATGAAAAACAGCTAGTCGCTTGACGAGGTCTTACCAAGTCACTCGATTTTTCCTGGCATTTTGAAGCCGAGGAGGCGAAGCGCATTCAGTACGACCACCAAGGTCGACCCCTCGTGCAAGGCGACGGCGGGTCCCATTTTTAGGCCCAGGATCGCAGCGGGAATTAAAAATAAAACCATTCCCAAACTGAACCAGACATTTTGCCGAATGATCTGGTTGGTCATACGACTCAACCCAATGGCAAACGGCAAATGATTCAGATTGTCGGCCATCAATGCCACATCGGCCGTTTCGAGAGCCACATCCGAGCCCGCCGCTCCCATCGCGATACCGACAGTGGCATTTGCCATTGCCGGTGCGTCATTGACTCCGTCTCCGACCATCGCCACGCTCATCTCATCGCGCAAACGTCGAATTGCATCCACTTTGTCACTGGGCATCAAATCCCCCCAGGCTTCATCCAGCCCCACGGCATTGGCCACAGCATCCGCAACCTTTTGATTGTCCCCCGAGATCATAATCATTCGTTCAATCCCCATTCCACGCAGCCGATCCAGCATTTCGCGCGCATCGACCCGAGGCTGGTCCATCAATCCTAAAACTCCGAGGAATCGTCCTTGCCATTTGACGATCATGGTGGTTCGTCCACTTTCCTTCAGTTTGGTATTCGCTTCGCTGAGTTCTGCGGGGAGTCCCGCTGGGTCGGATTCGAGAAACCAAACGTCTTTGCCAATCTGTGCCGTTGCACCCCGGACCGTCGCGGTCACCCCCCTCCCTGTGACGCTAACTAAATTTTCCGCGCCATCTCGATCTGCCGCCAGTCCATTGTCTTCGGTAGTTAGAGGTGTCAGTGGTTCGCCAGGACTTTCAGCCAGAAGTTTGCTGCCATCACGAACGATGGCACTAGCGAGCGGATGATCACTGAGTGCCTCGACGGCAACTGCAATTTGCAAAAGTTCTATTTTCGACGTGTCGTGCAGGGGGACGACATCGGTCAATTCCGGCCGGCCTTGAGTCAATGTTCCCGTTTTATCAAACGCGATCGCGCGGACGTTCCCAAGATCTTCCAGGGGCCCGCCACCCTTGACGAGCACCCCGCCTCGAGCTGCGCGAGCAACGCCGCTCAATACAGCACTGGGAGTCGAAATCGCCAAGGCACAGGGGCTGGCGCCAACGAGAACCGCCATGGCGCGATAAAATGAAGCTGCGAAGGGCTCATCGATCACAACCCATGCGAAGATTAATATCACAACCAATCCAATGACCAGCGGAACAAACCAACGTTCAAATTTCTCCGCGAAATGTTGTGTGGTCGACTTTTGGGCCTGAGCCTCATTGACCATCGTGACAACGCGCGACAGGGTGGAGTCCGTGGATTTGTGGGTAACCAAAATCTCAAGTGCGCCCAATTGATTGATCGTTCCGGCAAAAACGCGATGCTCATTCGGTAAACTTCGCTCGCTGGCTATCGCGGATTCAGGGTTGGCAACAGGTCGTTTATCGACGGGCACACTTTCGCCAGTGATTGGTGATTGATCTACAGAACTTTCCCCTTTCACAACCACACCGTCAGCCGCGATGCGTTCATTGGGTCGCACGACCACGCGGTCCCCCACCACCAATTCTTCCACGCCGACCTCGATCGTCTCGTCGCCTCGCCTCACGGTCGCATGTTTGGGTGCTAATTTCGCCAGGGATTCAATGGCCCGTCGGGCTCGCCCCAGCGCATATTGTTCTAATGAATTGCTCAAGCTGAACAGGAAGAGCAGCATCGCTCCCTCGGCCCAATGCCCGAGAAAGCCAGCCCCCGCTGCCGCGACCAACATCAAAAAATCAATTTGCAACTGACCCGACTTCAAGTTCTCCCACGTCTCCCCCAACGTGAAGAAGCCGCCAAAAAAATAGGCGCCCAAAAACAAGGGTAGGATCACGCCATAAAAACTAATATTCGTCCAGCTCAATCCCCAGCCGACAATAAAACATACGCCGCAAAGAATGGCAAAGATGAGCTCGAGGTTCTCTTTCGAAACCGATTTCGAGGAAACCGCTGGGGCATGAGAATGGTTGGACGACATGACAACTCGTTTTTATACAATTTTTTGACCACAGGATTCAATGAATGACGCGAGCTCATCCCTTTTTTAACAACAGCGGCGGGAGCAAAGCCTTAGTGGGAGCAGAAAACAACGTTGCCGGGAGCTACTCTACTTCACCGGCCGAACGAACGTTTCCAGATTGAGTGCCGAAAGTTCCGCAGCACTCCCCGGCCGAATAGGCACGCGTTTCAATCAGAAACTGAAAAATGCACTTCAACCATAAACCAGTTTAAGAATCGACAGTTTAGCATAGCGCGACGCGGTGCGAATAGACATCGACCAAACCATTCCAAAGGGGAAACGAAGATAGTTGTTCTAGAGGCGCTGAGCAACATGAAACGGATGTTGGTAAACTGGTGAAGTTTACCGCTAAGTCTCAAAAAATCGGTTGCAGCTAACTCCAGCAACGGAAAATAACTGCCGTAACTTGCTCTGCGTTCCCACGTATTGAAGCCGAGTCGCGGACGATTAATTACCGCGGACAATTTATACCACGGCGACAGCGAGTTGGATTTTACGTTGCGTTAACGTTAGTCATGGCGCCTCGTAACTGATTCGATCAACCCATCAATATTCATAGGCCGATTTGCTCAAGTGTTTATGGCAATCAATACAGCGAGTGGATAGATCGTAAAAGCGTAAGGCAGTGGCATCCACGTTTTCACTTTTGGCGGCCTCCATCAGTCGTTCGGCGGCGAGTTGGAAGTCTTCCGTCAACCGGCGATAGTTTTCATTGTCAATGGCGACCCATTGGGCGCCCGCAGTCACTGATTGAATCTCCGCTACTGCTTTTTCCACCAAGCGGAAATTTCCCGTGGTGATGCCCTCCAGTACGTTTTGGGAATACATGAGTTTGGTACGCATAAAATCCCGTCTCGAAATGGAGTCGGGATCAAGGCTAGGAATCGGAATCGTTTTGTCTTTTTCTTGCTGTTTCTCTTGCTCTTGCTGCCCGGCCGCGAGAGGGTTCGATTGGGAAAGCGAGTTTAAGCCGATGGCCGACAGAGTGAGTAATACAGCCGCGGCGAGTGTGAGAGTTCGGAACATAATTTTGCCTTTATCGAGATTCAAACTGAGTTCACAAATTAGTCTTCCAGACCTTGCAATTGGCGGATATGCCGATGGCAACGTACACAATTCAAAGTGACTTCGAAATAAGCAATGGTCGCGCCGTCAAGATTTTTTTGATGGGCCGTGTCCCGCAATCGTTCGGCAGCAATCCGGAACTCTTGACTCATTTTAATATAAGCCTCGGATTGAATCACATTCCAGGCTGATTCGTGACTCAACAACATCATGTCCTGGGCGCTTTTGCTGATTTTTTCGTAATCGGCGATCGCCAAACCTGCCACAATCTCGCGAGAGCTATCGAGTTTGCGTTCCATGAACTTGGTCAGATCGATTTTGATCTCTGGATCCTGAGGTGTTGAGCCGAACGCCCAAGCAGCTAAGACCACCAACAACGTACCACTCATTAATTTAAAAATCATCTGAGACTCCTGTTAGGTTTTGGATCGTTTGGGGAGGTGCAATAGCCATGCCAGAGGCCGACGCTGATCAAAGATACCATTTTGGATAGTAAAACCAACGGAACTAAAATTTACCCCGAGTCGTGTCGTGTTGCCATACGCCTGACTGTGCGGTTCAACGGCGACCGTACGGGCGGAATAGCACGCCGGGGTCGGCCCCGTTTTCTTTAAATTGGAA
>JBGSIY010000940.1:0-5744 GCA_041742275.1 Pirellulaceae bacterium
AACGCGACACGCTCGCCGGACGTTCCGTGACCGAATGGAGTCTGGAATTTGAAACCGTGGCAACCGACACACAAAAACGTTTGCAGACCCTGACGGGGTTGGAGCAAACCAACGCCGCAGCAATATTTGAGCGACAAGTGACCCTGCTGGCCGGGGGTAACCTTTTGCAAAATAGTCTTGCCAAACAAATCGAAGGGGGAAACAAAACTGAAAAGGTCTCCGCCGAATTTCATTTTCTGCGAGGGCGACTGAATACACTAAAAGAAAGTGTGGCCCTCGTCCAGCAACTCCCGCCATCGGCCGAAGGGGATACTGTGATCCTGGCCGTTATCGAACGCTTTGGCGGGCTCATTGGAACTCTCGGTTGGATCGACGAACAACTGCAAATCATTCAGCAGAATAAAACCGGAGCCGCCTTCGATAGTGAACTGGCCCTGATCAAATGGGACGATGAAGATTATCGTCTGTATGGGCCGCAACCCAATCTGCTGCGAACCAGTTACCGCGAACTGGGGTTCCGCACGAATTATCCGATGATGATGACAGCCCGGATTGATGCCCCCTCGTGGGAGCTATGCCAAAAGATGATCGAGGCTGCTATCCAAGTTGAATCCGAGGGGGGACTGAAAGGCAAAGCCTATTTGGACAGCCGTGGTATCGTGGCCAATGCACCCGAGTCGCCCGAAAAGCGAATCGATAATGAACTGATGGCCACAGCCGAAATGATCAACACCAAATCAAAAATCGAAGTCGTAATCAATTCATCACCCGCTTTGTTCGGTCCGGGCGAGGGCCCCTCAGCCGCCTTGTATTGCGGCGGGTACTCGTTGGGGAAATACATCGACGCCTTCCAGTGGCAAACCGGTGCCATCGGCTATCACCTGTCAACTATCGAAGCGTTAGGATTGCATGATCCCTCCAGCACGACTTGGTGTGGCCAAATGTTGCAACAGGGAGCTGCGGTTACTATTGGAGCGACCGATGAGGCGGGACTGGATGCGCTACCACAATCCCCGATCTTCTTCGGCGAACTCATTACCGAGGGGAGTACCGTGGGAGAGGCCTATTGGGCTTCGGTCACAGGGACCAGTTGGCACATGATTCTGCTGGGCGATCCCTTGTATCGTCCGTTCCCCAAAGCGTCAAGCAATTAAAAACCAAGCAGTATGGGGACCACGCGGTATAGGGACCAAGCCGCTTAACGACCGCGCCTCGTAGACACAACACCCTATCGCGTTCGGCCGCGATCGTTTACGCGGCGCGTCGCCTTGCCGCGGGTGCAATGGCAGAGGAACGTCGTTGGACTTCCAGATCCATGCGTGTGTTGCGGCTGCGGATCAACTGGGTTTTGAATTTTCGGTCTGTTTGTTGATGCTGTTTCGCCGCCAATCGTCCGACGGCGTGCTGGAGTCGCCATAACTGTCCCCTGACCACGGCGAGTCCGTCAGCAACCCACGGAGATCCGGTACCCTTGATTTGATCTCCGTGCCGACGCAACCCGCGGGAAGCGACACAACCGTGCGGTTGTTGAGACTCCGCCAACAACGCTTCTCCACTGCACGCCACTCGCCAGTCGGCGTCCACGACGCACTGATAACCCAGCGCCTTCAGGGACAGCGCCAAATCGAGATCCAAATAGAGGTCTTCAAAATCGACGTCCGATGGCGGCAACCATCCCAATGCTTCATTGCGGTAAACGGCGGCATGACTCGTTGGCCCCACGACAGCCTGCTGACCTCTTGCAAACGGTTGCAGTGTTCGTGTTCCCGATGAATCCACATTCACGCCGACAATTTGTTTCTTACCATTTCGCTGATCGGCGAATTCGATCACCGGAGAAACCATGGCTGTGCTGGCGTCGCGCATCGCATCCAGGACAAGGTCTTCCCATCCCTCGGCCAGTTCGATCCCCGGACGGAATATGCAAACGAATTCACCCACAGCAGTCGTCAATGTCTGGTTCCAGAATGGAAGCAAACTTTTCACCTGACCACAGGACATAAAATTCACATCACCGCCCAAACCATATTCGTCAATATAATTCCCTTGATGGGGAACTAGGATTTGACTGTGGGCCGGGCGATAACGCAGGACCGAGGCCAGTGTATTTTCAAACAGCTCATTGGTGCCGAGCATCGGCACAACAATCGAGAATCGGCTCATTGATTATGACCCATTCATCCGCAAAGGGACTGATCGTAGCATTAGTTAATAATCGAAACCGCCAGTTCCGCCGACCCTGGTGAGGGTAGCAGTTTCCTTGCGGCACCATTCTAGATTCGGAATTCTTTCGCTCGGAATGAATCTAATTTTGTTTGCATTCGATTCTAGTGCTATCACTTGGCGTTTATCTCAAATTTTCCTACTTTTCTCTAAAGTCCAAGGCTCAGAAGGCGAGGCAGTCCAAGTCCTCAATCTTGGGATTCGGACGGCACCGGACAGAGGGAACCGATCCCCATCAAACTGTTCAGATGTTGGGCTTTTCGTGAGTTTTTGGGCATTGAGAAGGGAATTCTGCAGTTGCCGCAAAAGTTGATCGGTCTCCGGTCCCCGGCAGGGGGGGGCTTTTTCAGCAGACAACGGTCCGGCAATTTTCGAGTAAGCAACACCTCAGGCTGTAGTGATCTTAATTTGCCGATCTAGATCCGTTTGGCGGCGTTTGGGACGAGGCTCACTTTTTGAGTTCCGGCAGTTTGTTGATTTGGCGCAAGTAGGCGATTACTTTCCCGGCCAGTTCGTCGACTGATTGTGTTCCCCCCGGAAGGTGAAGCTCGGGATGATCGGGTTCTTCGTAGGGATCGCTGATTCCTGTGAAGTGGGTGATTTCGCCCGCCCGTGCCTTTTTATACAGCCCCTTGGGATCCCGCGTTTCGCAGACTTCCAGCGGTGTGTCGACAAACACCTCGACAAAATCAAGTGTATTGACTCCGGCAGAGATCACTTCCCGAGCCAGCTGACGATCGCGGCGATAGGGACTGACAAATGCAGTCAGCGCAATGATCCCTGCCGATGCAAACAACTCGCCCACGCACGCGATACGGCGAATATTTTCCTCGCGATCCACGGGGGCAAAAGTCAAACCAAAACGCTGGGCAAATTCATTTGAATGCTTTCGCTGCAAAATCTCGGGACTCGCGTTCAACCCATGCCGAACGTTATCCCCATCCAACACGAAACTTGGGGCACCCGCGGCGACGAGCAATTCATCGACGCGATTTGCAATCGTGCTTTTCCCGCTTCCGCTCAATCCGGTAAACCAGACGACGCAACCCCGCTGTCGCTCGACAGAGTTCGCATGCCATTGCACGATCGTGTTTTGTGATTTTTGCTCGTCGGTCATTTTCTACTCGCTGACAAATTCATTGACTGAAGAAATCAAAACAAAAAAAAGCTCGGTGTTCGCCTGAGGGGGAACCGTTAAACTCCAATTCCTGCGAACTGGCACAAGTTGGCTTTGACGACTTTTTGCGGGCAACTCCAAACTAAAAAGAATAGGGCTTCGCGGCACCAACGGGCGACTGGATGAGACGCAACAAACCCGGCGCCTTTGGCGGTCGCCAACGCCGCATGGGTGCTGCGCAAGACCAAATCGTTTGCGTCGCGACGCAAACTTTCGTTGTCAAATGAGCGAGTTTCGGCGTTATACGCTGACGTGGCGATCGAGCATGGATCATTGGATTCGGCCAGTTCGATCATCTGATCTAGTAGCCGCGTCCAGTTTTTCTCGAGACTCGTCAAACTTTCCTGCAGTTCAGCACGCTGCTCCGCTTGCTCGGCGATGTAGTCCAAAGCGGCACGAGTCAGCCCCAAAGCGAGGGCGGATGTTTGCAGGCCCCCGGTTCGCCCTCCAATGCCGGAGCTCATGACATTTTCGACGGGCCCTGCCAATAAGCAATCTTCGGGAACAAAAACATTCTCGAACTGCACGGCCCCTGTGTGACTCCCCGTTAACGCCAATAAATTCTGAGGACTGGGGACCGAAATGCCAACCGAATTCGCCGGCACGGCCGCCAACAGCTGTTTTTCGCTTATTGCCGCGGAGGCCCCGACCACGAACCAATCCGCATGGCTGGCACCAGTAACCCAAGGCGTATAGCCGTTGAGCAGGAACCCGTGATCGGCAGGTTCTGCCCGCAAGGCCGGTTGACCCTGATGTTGGCGACTGGTGGTCAAATGGCTGATACCTACCGTTGCAAACAATTCGCCAGCCACGAAATCAGGCATAAGTCGCCTTTTAAGCTCCTCATTGTTTGAACGTTCTAAACGTGATACCGCAGCCGTTCGTTGCGTCAGCACAAACGCCGTCGTCAGGCAGCCCCTGGCGATCTCAACATAAGCCCGCAACAGATCGGCATCCGCCCATTCCAGCCCGCCCCATTCTGCTCCGCAAAACCAGCGAAACAATCCAACGCGTTGACAGTGAGCCAGAGGGCCTGTCGGCCAGGCGTCCGCCGACGTTTCTCCGGACAGCCGCCGCAACTCATCGGAAAAAACGGCTAGTTGCCGAAAATCGGGGTGTTGAATCGTTTCCATGTTTTCCGCCGTCTCCAACGAAATCTTAAAAGTCGTTTATGAAAGGTTCCGCAAGCCTGTATCTAAACCCCCAAGTTTGCCAATTTGGGGGAGATCGCTCCACCCCGATACTCGGGCGCATTTTACGGCAATAGTGACTTTCGAAAACGGAGTGTCCCAGGTCTGAAATAAAGTTTTGCCAGTCAAGAGAATAAAAAATGCTGGCAAAATTCTCGTTCTAAATGCCCTAAATAACACGTATTCGTGAAACGGCATTTTATTCAGCGGGTAAAACAGCTATCGTATCAGCATGGATCGACGCACACAGTCAAAAGCGATAGCGTTTACAATCGTTGGTCAAATCGAATTGTCGAATCTAGCCCAATGGAACAACCGGTATGAATAAAACGGATTTGGTTTCGCAAAATAAGGTGATCACCTCGGATCATGATAAGCTAACCATCGAAGCCTTGCATGAGAAGTGCATGGCGATCGCCAGCAACCTGTGGTGGTCTTGGAATCCCGAGGTTCAGCAAGTATTTCGCGACCTGGATCCGGTTCGGTTTCGACAATTGGATCACAATCCGATCGCGTTGTTGCGGGAGTTTTCTCCCGAGCGGCTGTATGAACGGGCTAGTGAAGTCGTGTTGTTGAGTCGCATCAATCAAGCCTATCGCCGCTTGAAGGAATACATGAACGACCGGCAAACGTGGGCCTCGACCAATGCGGGCGTGTTGGGAGCCAAGCCGGTGGCTTATTTTTCGGCCGAGTTCGGAATCCATGAGTCGTTGCCGATCTATTCGGGCGGTTTGGGCGTGCTGTCGGGCGACCATATCAAAAGTGCCAGTTCTCTAGGGGTCCCCCTGGTCGCCATCGGTTTGTTTTATGCCCAAGGCTACTTTCGGCAACAACTCAATGAAGACGGTTATCAGGAAGAAAAATACGCCGACACCCAAGTCGAAAATCTCCCCATCAAACCGGCCCTTTGTCCCGATGGAACTCCGCTCACGGTCGCGATCGAAACCAAATCCGGGAAATTATTGGCCAAGGTGTGGAAGATCCAGGTCGGTCGCGTACGGCTATTTTTGTTGGACTCCAATGTCGAGGGGAACCGCCCAGAGGACCGCGCTCTGACCAGTCGCTTGTATGGCGGTGACGAACGAACTCGTATTCGCCAAGAACTCATTTTGGGAGTCGGCGGCGTGAAGGCGTTGACGGCTTTGGGGATAACC
>JBGSIY010000941.1:0-2692 GCA_041742275.1 Pirellulaceae bacterium
ACATTAAATTAACTTCGTTGCGGAGATGGCTGAAGAAAGCCAAGGTCATTCAGTGGGACTACAAGAACATTGTCCGCAGAAAAGGGAAGCTAGTGAGACTCAAATAGGTAAAACAACAGATCCTCCAAATAGTTGATGACGGCCATGATGACAAAAGATCGTTCCCTTACACGCCGAGAAGTACTGTTGATGACCGCAGTTGCGGTGTCGGTTTTGCCGAGCCTAGGATGTACTCATGAACCAGAGGTCGCAAAAATCGATGGCCAGCCATTGCCAAATGATGTCATGACCACGACCGATACAACGCC
The DNA here is from genome assembly GCA_041742275.1 of Pirellulaceae bacterium. GTDB lineage: Bacteria > Planctomycetota > Planctomycetia > Pirellulales > Pirellulaceae > BJ22. The sequence continues at coordinate 309 of JBGSIY010000941.1, forward strand.
AAAACTTGGAGAGCCAAAACTTGGAGAGACCATGCAAGTCCATTACATTGAGATTGTGACGGCCGACGTTGAAGCCTACTGCCAGCTTTACTCCCAAATTCACGGTGTTACCTTCGGCGACTCCGATCCGAGTCTGGGCGGTGCTCGCACGACCCGCCTTGCTAATGGTGGGATGATGGGTATTCGGGCGCCCATGCACGATGGCGAAAAATTGGTCACGAGAGCTTATATGCTCGTCGAGGACATTGAAGCGGCAGTTGCCATGGCAGCCAAGTCCGGTGCAGAAATCGCCGTTCCACCCATGACGATTCCCGGCCATGGAACGTGCGCCATTTTCTTTCAGGGCGGCATTGAAACGGGACTGTGGCAACTCTGATTTGAGTCCAATCCGTCGGTTGCCGCCCTTTAAAATCCGAAATTGCGGGGCGCTTGGGAGTGACGCGGCGGGGTCGAAATGCACGACGTTGGAGAGAATGGAAAGGCGTTGGCATACGCAGACGAAAACAGTGACGCAAGGCGCTATTAATTTTTTATCCTGTTGGAATTATGTGTTGTGTCACCCACCCATAGGAAGCACTATCTTGAACTCAGAATTCAAATCAATAGTACATCGTGCTCTCGGGGCCGACTTCGAACGACTCCATCCCAAAATTCGCGAACAGTACGGAATCTCCGGCCAATCACATTCCGCGTACATTGGCTCTGGCATCATGACTGATGTTTGGCATGGTCGCTGGTACGTTGTGCCTTTTCTTCACAAAAATCATGCTTGTCCTTTTTAGGTTCTCACTTGTATGCCGCATCTCGCCTCCAGCAAGGATTACGTGAGCCCAGACGCCAAAAACGTCAACTTCGAAGGAATGACTTTCATTTAATGCGAAGTGTTTGCTGCGTAGAAATGATGGGTGCCGTCGATCAAGCTGCGGATTTGATGGCGATCGATCAGAATGGTTCGTTGTTCCGCCGCCAATTGAATGGCTGCTGGGCTGAACGTCCCTTGGGAAATCACCATCGAACTTTGGCATTGGTAAATCGGCATCCCAGCAATCGCTTGCATTACGGCGCTATTTCCGGTTGTCCCCGGGAGATCTTTAATAACAACGGTATAGCGAACTTGGTTCAGTGTCACAACCAAATCGACTCCTTGGTCCCTGATGTTCGAGGCAACCACGGCAACAGCATGATGGGCTTCAAACACACGGCAAAGAAACTTAACGAACGCCCCACCTCGCAGTTCACGCCAGTCAAATTTCAATAGTTCCCGACACAATCGCCGCTGCTGCTCCAATTCTTGCTGGCTCAACGTCCTCGTTTCTGAGGTATGACCGGCATTGGCTAAAGGATTCTGTCTATCGGAGCCGACGGTTGCTGCTCTTGAGTGGGACACCGGAATATTCTCATTGGTTTCATCGGCATCAGCCGGCTCTAACCCATGGGTATCCCTGGCAGTCGCAGGTGTATTAGTCCTTTTAATGCTCGCCGCACGCCGACGGAACCACCAGACGAACGCGATCACAAGACCGACAACAACATGGAATAAAATGAGGCCCAATAGGACTTGGCGCACCAGAGGCGATGCTGCCAGAACCAGCAGGAAGATCATCACGACGGCGAAACCAATCACCCATCTCAGCACGATCGTTTGCGTTGAACTCATGGCAACCTTGGGAAGACAATGCATCGTGGCTAAACGAAAACCTACGTGATCAGCAGATTCCTAACGCAAGTTAGGATCGCGAAACGTGAAGTGATCACATTGCGAAAAAAATTCGATGGGGTTTTCATAACAAACCTTGCGAATCAAGGACTCGGGGTGACCTCGGCGGCGCATTTCAAAAATCAGATCGGGGATGGCGGTCGGTTTGCTGGGGCCCCAATCTCCGGCGGAGTTGGCACAGAGTCGTTCCGGTCCGTATTTTTCGATCATGTCCGCGGCGCGGGCAGGTGTGCATTTCGTAATAGGATAAAGAGTCATACCAGCCCAAAATCCGGCTTCGAGAACGGGCCCGATCGTGTGTTCTTCCACGTGATCGACCATAACACGGTGTGGTTGCACGCGCGGGTCGTTTCGCAGCATGTCCAAAATCATTTTGGTCCCCTGAAATTTATCTTCCAAATGGGGCGTATGAATCAGTACCAGTTGCTGGTGGTTCATAGCCAACTGCAAATGTTCTTCGAAAATGGTGGCTTCGTTATGAGTGTTTTTGTTCAGGCCGATTTCGCCGATGCCCAACACGTTGGGGCAGTCTAGAAACTCGGGGATCATGGCAATGACTTCGCGAGACAAGGCGACATTCTCGGCTTCCTTGGCATTGATGCACAACCATGTAAAATGCTGAATGCCATATTGAGCCGCGCGTTTCGGTTCCACTTCGGTCAATTGT
>JBGSIY010000942.1:0-1709 GCA_041742275.1 Pirellulaceae bacterium
GCGGTGCGTAAACACGATTCGCGACGGCAGGGATAGGGAGGAATTCCTGTAACCATTTATTGAGGACCTATCCCAGAACCGATTGGCCGCGGGGCATTAGCCCCCGGTTTATTCGGTCGAACCGGACGCTATCGCGTTTCGGCTGATGATTCCGATCAGTTTGGGGATAGGCTCAAAGTACTGTCGGGAGTGCGGCTTCGTCACACGACCCGAGATGCCCCGCTGATTGGCGACTTTTTTTAAAATTTTTTATTTCCGCTGCTGAAATTGGCCCCGCCACGCCATCAATGGTAGACTGAACACTGAACGATTCAGAAAATTTGGAGGTCGTGATGCTGAAATTGCAATCAAGACCATGGCTTCAGGACATGCCAAAGTTAAGGCGATGATTCGCCTCGCAAAAGAGGGTTGTACCCAAGTGCAGCAAAGAAAGGTGGGAGGTTATGAGGTGTTTTCCTGTAGGTGTTATATCACTCTTGTGTGTGGCCGCGTTTTGCTTGGCGGCGACAGGGAGTCTTCAGGCCGTTCAACCGACCGGCAACGATCAAGTTGTCGAGAAATTGATCGCGTTATTAAGTCAATATAATGGGATGGAGTTTGAGGTTGAGCAGGTTTTTGATAGCCCTAGAAATAGCACGATTACGTTGACGTGTTTGGTGTCCAGTGATGGAACCGAGTCCATTGTGGAGAAAACGTATCCCTATAAGGATGGTGTAGAAACTACCCCTTATTATTGCAATCGCGATTATTCGTATTCGGTCGGGCGCACACCAACAAACGTATTTTATGCAACTGCAACAACCAAGCCAAATGCTGGGAGGAATAATTTTATTGAACTCGGGCATTCCTTAGTTTTTTTCCTTGGTAAAACGTTTGGTGGGCAACGCATTTCTGATTTTTTTGTTGAGGCGAGCCCCGTGGTGACTATTCTGCCTCCGTCGGGCGAGGCTCGTCGGTACTCTGTATCCGTTGAATCGAAGACCGATGGGTTGTACCGATTTGAGGTTAGCGAAACGGAAGACTCTTTTCAGTTGACGAGTGTAGTTGTCGAAGAGACACCTGAATCGATATCTTCGAAAAACGGGCAGTCCGTGGATGTAATTGGAAAGGTGTTTCGAAAGAGACGCCTCTCTTTTAAAGACATTGAAATGCGGGATGGCAAGATCGTAGCGTTTTCAAGCGAACCAGCCTTGGATGAACTGCCCGATGGGAAGACAAAACCCTACGGTTACGCGTCCAGAGTTACGGTAACCAGCAGTTCACCGTTGACTGATGAAATTGTCCGCTCGACCGAAATGTTCAGTTTGTTTGTAATGCCGGAACGGATTTCCACGGTATCCATGCTTTGTGGTTCACTGGCGCCGCATGCAATTGTCAATGGATCACTTGTTCGATCAGACATGCCGTAATCTACTCATGAGCGATACTTGTGAAGCTCATTCCATGCCTGGCCTCGAAATTAATGCGGACCAAGTGAAGTGCTCGCACGGCAGCACGTCATCCCAAATCAACGACGAAGAAATTTTTTATTTACGTGCTCGAGGGATTGATCCCGTGAGAGCACGTCAATTGATTGCTCGAGGATTTTCGGTGGATGTCATTGAGCGTCTTCAAGACGAAGCCACCGAAGAACTGGTCTTACGGTTTCTCGATGATAAGTTCGAACACATTGCGAGTCGAGGAGCCTGATCCTCTCCGCCTCGTCAGCC
>JBGSIY010000943.1:0-6874 GCA_041742275.1 Pirellulaceae bacterium
GGGCGGTGGCATGGGTGGCATGGGTGGCGGTGGTATGTTCAACATTCCACCAGGTCGCGATGGGATGGTGACGGTGACTACCGTTTGCCTCGAACACGACAAACCCGATCCGACCCCTCACATGAATTACACGATTCGTCCCCTGGAAGATCTGACTTCCGATCCTCGCATCGCAAAAATCTGCCGCATGTTGGCCAATGACGAAGTTCATCAAGGCGTGGCTCAGGCCGCTGCTTGGACGGTCACCGACAATATGACTTGGGAAGCTCTCCTCGTGAAAAATCGTGTCGAACTCATGGGAGGATACTTCGAAAGATTCTTTACACCTCAACAATTGTTCGCTGCTCAACGCCTCATCAGCTACGTCGAATCGGAAGTAGCTCGCGAAGCCAAAGAAAGCGATCGCAAGGAACCAGCTAGAAAATCTAGCGAGGAAGCTCAACGAGAACTCGAAGCCATACGAAACGGCAAATAACCATTTCAACCGGCCCAAACACCGGTTGGCCACTCGTGAGATTTCAGCGTCTCGACAGTCGCATATTCCCTAATTCGAATACCGATCAGCCTCATTGAGGTTGATCGGTTTTTTTATTGCTTTCGTCCTTTGGTTGACGATAATCCAGGGTGTACAAAACGTGTACATGGACAAATCTAAAATTTATTTGCTATTTTAATCCACGAAGTAGCCAATTGGGATTTCACTCTATTGACCTACCCTCACAGTGAGGCGGACGCGGTCCTCCCTCTTGGAGGTTGCCCACCGTCAGAGTTAAACAATAAAAAACGAACCTACGTTTGGAGCCGATATGGGCCAGCAAGATCCTCGAGTCGACACCTACATAGAAAATTCTGCGGAATTCGCCAAACCGATCTTGGTCAAACTCCGGGACTTGGTTCACCGTGCATGCCCCGAGGTAACTGAAACGATTAAGTGGGGCATGCCGTCGTTTGAATACAAAGGTCCATTCTGTGGAATGGCCGCATTCAAACATCACGCCGTTTTCGGCTTCTGGAAAGCGGCTCTCCTGTTCGCCGACGAAAAGGCAGCCTCCGGCGACGAAAAAAAAATGACATGGGGCGCACCAGGCAGAGTCCCCATCCCGGCCAAAATCACCGGTATTTCCGACCTGCCGGCAGATACGAAGATCCTCGCGTTGGTCAAAAGAGCCAAAAAGCTCAACGACCAGGGGATCAAAGTTTCCAAAGAAATCATGAGAAAAACGCCGATTCCCATCCCGGCCGACTTCCAAAAAATGCTCTCAAAAAACAAAGTCGCCCGTGAGCTATTTCAAAAATTTTCCCAGTCGCAACAACGTGAATATTTGCAATGGATCGTTGATGCCAAACGTGACGTGACCCGACAGAAAAGACTGGCGACTGCGATCGAATGGATTTCAGAAGGAAAACAGCGAAACTGGAAATACCAGAAATAATGCCTCCAGGATGCGTCTATTCACCGTTTGAGGGATTGGTGTCCGCAGATTTTTTTTCGGCCTTGGATTTTTTAACTTGAGCCAAATTTCTCTCACGGCTTGCACCCGGTTTTCGACTTCCCGATGGCGTCCCTCGTTTGGCCTTGGGCTTCCGACTGGCTCGAATATCCATGCGATCTCGGACCGCAACCAAACAGACCTCTCGTCGATTGAAGGCCAGTTGCCGGGTTTTGACAATGTCGAAACCCCATGCCTTGACCCGCTCACGACAATCGCCCAATTTGTCTGCCAATTCCCATGATGTGAGTTTGAGGGTCAAAACTAATCCGCGCAAATTCAAATGCTGATTGGTCACAAAATCTTCGACGGTATCCAGCGTGTAGGTTGGAGCCACGTTCAAATCTGCGATCAGCCATCGCGCCCCGGACAACTCTTTTTTCGAAACATCTTTGCTACGCATTTTCACGTGCAATACTCGAGGTTCGGTTGCAAAGCTTGGGTCCATATCGGCCGGATCAATAGCAAATACATCGGCACCAGCCTCTAATAGACGCTCCGTGGCCCCCCCGGGGGCACTTCCGATTTCGATGCACAAATCATTTTTACGGATGGGAACTTGCATCCAAGCCAACGCTTCGGACAACTTGTAATAGGCCCGACTGATCACTTCATCGTCCCGCTCGAGCGGGGGAACCCCTCCCACCCAACGCGCCGGTACGGTCGTGGCGACATGCCATCCAATCCACCACAAATTGGGTTCGACCAATATCACGTCCAAGACAACTTGGTCTGGCTTGGCAATGCGATTGGGAAGGACTCGTTTTGGAGCCCGAGCGGCAGCGGACTTGTCTTGCGAAACATTTTCCATCGCCGGACGAACGACGTCGGCGATTTGATCGGCCATGCTTTCGGCCAATGCCGTGGGAAACGGTTCGAATCCACGCGTTCCCGGCATCGCGGTATCCCGTTGCCACACATGCAACTGCTGAAAGGCCACTCCCGAGCTACCAACCAATTCTACCAACTCGGCCAATAATCCTTGACCATCCTCCCCAGCGACCTTGCCGATGGACCATCCACTAGTTCGGGCAAAGGTCGATTTCAGTACAAAATTGTCTGGCAACTTCCCCATGACCTTGAAGGTTATAAATCCCGGTCGCGAAAACGCCAGCCTCAATTCGGGGTGACTCTTCTCCAATTCGCTTTTACAGGCCTTCTCAGCCCCATGCTGACAAGTGACAAAAAGATAACGAGCATTTTCAGTTGCAGGCACAGTTCCGTTCCAGATCCAAAGACATTCAAACAACAACAATATAGGACAGGTGAAACGCAACTCGCTTGTTCGTTTCGGGCGGCCCATGTCGACTTCCAGTCCCAGCAGACGGCCATTTGAACAAGCTACCGTCCGCGCCCGCCCCCGCCTGTCCCGGCCAAAAGCCTACCCATCTTACTCTAGTCCAACCCAACGCGGCACGGGAGGTGCTAGCACCCAATTGGCGATTCTTGATAACATTGGCAAGCGTCGCGGGTTTGGTATTTGAGGTAAAACAGAAACGGGATAAACTTTTGGTTGATTTACGACGGTTTACTGCCGGGCCCTATGGCGGCACAAGAAGTCCCCTTGGATACTCGCTGACCTCCGCGTCACGACTTCCATGAATTTTACCCGGCATTCCCGAATGTCGACTTGGTGTCCGGTTTCCGGAACCCTACACGTATCCCAGTACTATCTGATTTCCAGACCGTCCATCGGTTTAAAGCTCAGGGAGGGCAACCATGGCTGAAGAATTTAAGTTCATTCACGCGGCTGATTTTCATCTGGATCAGCCCATGTCCGGATTGGCCGAGCTGCCAACCCATTTGAAAACGACCTTGGGCAACGCCCCTTACATTGCCGCCGAAAGGATCTTCGATTTGGCGATTGCCGAGAAGGTGGACTTTCTGCTGCTGGCGGGTGATCTGTTTGATATGGAGGCCGGGGGCTGTCGTCCGGCAGCCTTCCTGCTTTCGCAATTCGAACGGTTGGCCGACAAGGGAATTGCTGTTTACTGGTGCAGCGGCGAATACGACCACCCTGACCGCTGGCCCGCGGCAGTGGATCTCCCGTCGAACGTCAAAACTTTTTCGACGCCCGTGGTGGAAGAGATTTTTCATCGACGGCGCGATCGCGTGATTGCCACGATTGTCGCCAGCGGCCACGATTCCCAACGCAAAAACAACGCTGACTTTATCGTCGAGTCGTCGGCCGTGTTCCCCATTGGCTTGAGCTACGGTCGCTTCGATATCAATGCCATGGTGGCCAAGAGCATACGTTATTGGGCCATCGGTGGAAGTCACCGACACCAACTTCAAAATAAAACCACCCATTTCATCGCCTCCTCGGGTACGCCTCTGGGTCGTGCCCCCACCGAAACGGGCGTTCATGGTTGTGTGCTGGTTCGCGTGGATGCCTCTGGAAACATCAACCCACAATTTGTGGAGACCGACACGTTTCGCTGGCTGCCGCAAAACTTGTCGGTTGCCGAAAGTGTCGACATCGAGGAACTTAAAACCATCATGGGCGAAAGGGCGTTGAAACTCGCCACCGATCACAGCGATCAAATGCTTTTGGTCCCGTGGCATTTTGCTACATCCGGCTCGTTCAACCCGCAATTGCGTCGTCCGGAATTGCGTGCTGAACTCCTGCAATGGATTCGCCATGAATTTGGCGCAGGGCAAACAGGTCTATGGACCACATCGATAGAATTCGCCCCGCCAGCCAATCTCCCTGAGGGTTGGTACGAGGAAGACACGATCCTGGGTGACTTCCTCCGATCCGTGGGGAGATACCAGAGTGACGAGTCGATGAATCTCGCCTTGCACGAATATTTGCCCAGTTATGTGGACAACAACTCTGTCAACTCGTTGGTTCGCGTTTCCGAGGATCAACGCAAACGAATCTTGGCCGCCGCTGCCCTAGTGGGTGTGGAATATTTGGCTGCCAATCGCGATTGGGAGGATGCCGAATCGTCGAGCCAAAGCTAATCACTTGGTGCTTGCGCATGCTCCCCCGGCCTAGTGGCCCAAATCAATACAAAACATAATATTCGCGAATCAATCCCAGATTCGCTTTTCAAGGAGAGTGATCGAGTGAAAATCACAGATTTGCAAGTCGATGGGTTCGGCGTTTGGAAGGGCCTGCATGTCGAAAAAGTGTCAGGCAACGTCACTGTCTTCTATGGGCAGAACGAGGCCGGCAAAACGACGCTGATGCAGTTCATTCGCTCCATGTTGTTCGGCTTCTCCGCCGACCGGCGCGAAAAATACACGCCGCCCGTTTACGGTGGTCTCGCTGGGGGTTCGGCGTTCATTCATGCACCCAGCGGGAATTTTGAAATTCAACGCCATGTCGATCCCAATCGTCACGCTGACGCCCAAGGCGACCTGACGGTCATTGACAATGATTCCGGCGACGTACATGGCAATGCGACTCTAAGTAATTTGCTGGCCAACGTGGATGAGTCGATTTTCAATAATGTTTTTGCCGTGGGGCTCCGCGAAATTCAAGAACTCAACGCCCTGAATAATACCCAAGCTGCCGATCACCTCTATCGATTGACCAGCGGACTCGATCGCGTCTCGTTGATCGATGTCATGCGCGATCTGAAGAAACGCCGCGAAGGCCTGTGGGCCGAGGATCCAAAAACAGAATCGCGTTTGGCAAAATTGCAAGCTCGTCGTCAACAGCTCCTACGCGAAATCGATGAACAACGCTCCAAGTCCAAGCGATGGTCCCGAGTCGCTGGCCTAGCTAAAGAAGCCGCCATTCGTATCGAAGAGATCAACGAAGAGCTCAAACGGGTCGAACGCGAGTCGCGACTGGTCGAATTGTCTATCCAAATCAGCGAACGCTGGCACAACCGCGACATCGTGAACAATCAAATCGAGGCCTTCGGCGTCCTGCCCGATCCCCGAGACGTCTCCGTCTCCACGCTCGATCAGCTCAACTCCAAAATCGCCAAACAAAAAGAAAAAATCATCGGCATCAAAACCGATCGGCGCAAAATCCGCAAACGCGGCAGCGAATTGGGTATCGACAAAAATCTGTGGGAGTTGCGGACGAACGTCGAAGCTCTTCAGGCTCATGCCCCCTGGATCGAATCCTTGGAACGTCAGGCAGAACAATACCGCAGCGAGATGAATCGCCTCGAGGCCAATGTCAATGGAGAAATCGAAGGTTTGAGCTCCCAGGTCAAATTAAAAAACCGAGACCTTGCGGACCTGTCGTCGCGAGGGATCAGCTCCCTGAAAACCGTTGCGGCGAACCTGACTGATCAACAAAAACGTTTGACCCGTCTCAAGGACGAAGCTGACAAGGCGAAATTTGAACTGGGGCAACACGAAAAACAATTGGGCGATTCCGTTACAGAAGCGACCGGCATCCCCGATTCGCTCGACGATACGGGGCGCCAAGTCAACCGATTGCGGCGGCGGATTGAGCTCGATGAAAAAATCGATAAACTCCAACGCTCTCGCTCTGAGCTGGAGATGGATATCGACAACCTCGTCGAAGACCAAGTCCTCCCGTTGGGCAAACTCTCGATTATCGGTGCCGTGTTTGTGGTCGGCTTCTTTATGCTCGGCTATGGCATTCTCTCCACGGGAATCATGGGGGACTACTTCCTCGGAAATCTCGATGCCAAAACGGGGACCTCGCGGATTACCGAACAGGTCGGCATCATTCAAATGATCATGGCACTCGTTTGCGGATTCGTGGCACTGGGCCTGAAGTACCATTGGGAACGTGTTGCCCGCGACTCCATGGATGACTTCCGCCACCAAATGGAGTTGGTTAAAACCCAGTTGAAACGCGCTCGCGACGAACGGGATGAACTCGATCGCCTGCTGCCCAACACCAGCGGGCAATTTCAAATCGACTTGCAAGATGCCGAGTCGAAACTCAACCGCTTAGAAGGGCTCGTCCCATTGGAAAATCGCGCCAAGTCATCGCGGATGAAACTGGATGATCTGCGACGGCAAATCACGACCCAAGAACGTGAGGTCGAAGAGTCAGAGAAACGTTGGCAATCCAGCCTACGCGCTTTGGGCCTGCCCGATGCACTCACACCCAATCAAGTCCGCGAGATCAGCGTCCGTTCGGGGCGCGTGGCTGACTACTCCACACGGCTGGAACACCTCCGCTCGGAATTGGCCTTGCGCGATAACGAAATTGTTCAAGTCAACAATCGCATTCAGGAGCTCCTGGCTCTGGCCGGTTTACGCTCCACCGCAGAACTTAAATCACCCCTTCAGGCTCTCGCAAAACTCAATAGCGTAATCAATGATCAACGCCAACTGTTGAATACCCGCAAAGAACTGCAATCCGAATACAAGGCGATGCGAGGCACGCTGGAAAAAGCTCGCCGTGAACTCGATCGCCTCCTCGGACAACGCCGTAAATT
>JBGSIY010000944.1:0-2649 GCA_041742275.1 Pirellulaceae bacterium
CTGTGTCGATGCCTTCTGGAATGGAATAGGCCGACCCACCAGCGTTTAGCGGCCGAGCCACGACGGCAGGATCCGGCACGGTCGTAGGAGGAGCGGCATCCCCAAACGGATTCTGGGCCTTCAGGTCACGGTGCAAGCCGAACCCCAAAATACAAATAGTGCCGAAAATAACGATTCGTTTCCAGTCAATCATAATTCGTCAAATCGTCTAAGTACTAAGGGTGACATCAGATCGGAGTACAAACTCCGAATTAGCATCGTTCCACCAATTGAAACGATTATCCGATTAGGCAAACTGCTCTCATTTTAAACGCCTAATCGCTCGCGCCAGCGAGCAACTTGCTCGCGAACTTGGGCAGGCGCAGAGGAACCAAAACTCACGAAGGCACGAATCGCCCCATGGACCCCTAATACATCATAAACGGAGTCCGTGATTTGTGGAGAAATCTTCTGAAATTCTGTTAAAGGAAGTTCTTTGAGCTTTTTGCCACTTTCCGTGGCCTGACGGACTAATTCTCCCACAAAATGATGGGCGGTTCGCTGAGGAACCCCGTTTTTTATCAAAAACTCCATCAAAGTCGTTGCGTCCAAAAATCCCTCCTCCAATCGTGCCGCAATCGAATCGGGCTTTAACCGAGTCTGCTCCACTATCGGCTTGGCCAACTCAAGACACAAACCTACTGTGTTGACGGCATCGATCAGCGGCGGTTTGTCCTCTTGCAAGTCACGGTTGTACGCCAATGGCAACCCCTTGGTCAGCACCAACAACGTTTGCAAGGCTCCAATCACTCGTGCCGATTTTCCACGGGTCAATTCCAAGACATCCGGATTGATTTTTTGCGGCATGATCGACGAACCGGTGCAAAACGCATGCGGCAATTGAATAAAGTCAAACTCGGTTGTCGACCATAAAATCCACTCTTCCGCCCAACCACTCAAATGAATCCCGACTAACGACAAGGCGAATACAAATTCCAAAACAAAGTCGCGATCACTAGAAATATCCAAACTATTTCCAGCCACGGAATCGAATCCTAACTCGGCTCGCGTTTGCTCGCGATCTATTCCCAACGTCGTCCCTGCCACAGCAGCGCAACCTAAACTATTGACGTTCACGCGGCGACGACAATCGGCCAATCGCTGTCGGTCGCGTTCGAATTTCTCACAGTAAGCCAGCCAGTAGTGTGCCGCCAAAACAGGTTGCGCTCGTCGCATGTGCGTGTAAGCCGGCAACACCACATCCCAATCCAATTCACATCGCTTTACAAATGCACGCTGCAAATCTGCCAACCGCTGATCCATCCGATCTATCGCCTCACGAATCCATAAGCGCAAATCGGTGGCCACTTGGTCGTTGCGACTTCGCGCCGTATGCAACTTCCGCCCCACATCGCCCAAACGCTCAATCAACGACTGCTCGATGTTCATGTGGATGTCTTCCAGTTGCGTCGATAAGGGAAATGTCCCGGCGCGCAGCTCTTCTAAAATCTCCCGTAGCCCTCTCTCAATCGCAGTAGATTCATCCTGCAAAATCAAACCCTGTTTCGCTAACATCCGCGCATGGGCAATCGACCCGGCAATATCCTGCTCGAAAAATTGAACGTCGAAACTAATACTCTCTGTGAATTGCTCCACTCGTCGATCCACTGCTGAATCAAACGCACCACTACGACTCGGACTCGACAACAGAATCTCCTTCAAAAAACGAAACTTCTTGACCTAACGACGAAACCGAACCCCACTACCGCTGGAGTCAGTTTAGCAATGTTCCTGTAAAACAATCCGCCACTCTGTTTTTTTGTCGGACAAATAATCGGAGCGAATGTCAATAAGTTACCATTTTCCAAATTTTCAGGAACACGCCGATTCTCCCGCATGATCAGAATAAGCCGCCGTCCCAACCCACTCCGTCAATCCCCGATTCTTGCGATAATTGGCGCTCCTATTCAGCAATTTAGCGTATAATAGAAGGGCGTGGCCCAAAAGCCATTGATATCGAGCACGCTGAAAATCTTCCCACACAACAGGTCGAATATGTTACGTTTTTTCCTCATCCCTATCATCGGTGCATGGAGTTTCCTACACGCTACTGACAAGTTTTCCACAGCGGCGTGGGGCCAAACAGCACCCCCAACAACCGTCGCCCCCGCAGCAAATCAGGAATGGGTCAAAGTCGAATTAGAAAATTCCGGTTTGTCATTGCTCATGCCCGGAAAGCCGGAAAAAAAAGAACGCAAAATGTCCCCCGTTCCCAACACGACGACAACGGTACATCTGAATGTTGTTAGTCTCTCCGCCACAAACACCTTCGTTTTTGCGCACAACAAACTAACCGAAAATCCCGTTACCAACCCACAAAAGAGGGACACACTCGACGGAGGTGTCACAGGAGCCGTGGCCCGGACATTGGGTGATTTAGTTTCCGTAAAATCTCAACCACTCAACGGCCAACCCGGTCGAGAATTTGTTTTCACTTGCATCCAAGGCGATCAGGGGAACGAAGTCAATCTCAAAGTCGCTTCTCGCTTGATCTTGATCGGCGACACGCTCTATCAATTGACTTACGTCGCCCAAACAGACGAATTTTCCGAAGAACAAATGCGAAAATTCCTAGACTCCGTAACCTACACCCCACCCGACCCCACCAAA
>JBGSIY010000945.1:0-3140 GCA_041742275.1 Pirellulaceae bacterium
GACTTGTATTGGCAACAGCGGACCGTTGCCTGAACCGGTAGCCAAAGCGATTATGGATGGGGATATCGTGGCGTCGGCTGTGTTGAGTGGCAACCGAAATTTTGAAGGGCGTGTCAACCCGTTGACTCGAGCCAATTATTTGGCCAGTCCTCCGTTGGTGGTCGCCTACGCCCTGGCAGGCACGACCGATATCGACATGATCAACGAACCCTTGGGCTACGATACGGCGGGCAAGCCCGTATTTTTGGCGGATATTTGGCCAAGTCAAGAAGAAGTGGCTGCGGCCGTGGAAACGTCGATTACGGCGGAGATGTTCAACGCACAATATCAAAACGCCTTCGATTCGAATGCGGAATGGAATGCTATCGAGTCGGCCAAAGGCAACTTGTACGCTTGGTCTGAAAAAAGCACCTACATTCAAGAACCCCCGTTCTTGGTCGACGTCACTCCGGAAGTCCCCAAAATTGGTTCGATTGTTCAGGCCCGTTGTCTTGCGGTTCTCGGCGACAGCGTGACAACCGACCATATTTCTCCGGCCGGCTCGATTGCCAAAAACAGTCCGGCCGCCAAGTATCTGATGGAAAACGGTGTTCAACCCATCGACTTCAACAGTTACGGCTCACGTCGAGGGAACGATCGTGTCATGGTCCGCGGCACCTTCGCCAATATACGAATCCGCAATCAAATGGCACCAGGCACCGAAGGCGGAATCACTCGCTATCAACCGACTGGCGAAGAAATGACCATTTACGACGCGTCGATGAAATACCAAGCGGCAAAGATTCCGTTAGTGATTCTTGCCGGCGCCGAGTATGGGACGGGAAGTAGCCGAGACTGGGCAGCCAAGGGCGCGATGCTATTGGGGGTCAAAGCCGTGATTGCTGCCAGTTATGAACGAATTCACCGCAGCAATTTGGTCGGGATGGGAGTATTGCCGCTGCAGTTCGCCGATGGACAAACCCATCATTCTTACGGATTAGATGGAACGGAAACATTTGATATTCCTGTTGGTGAAGATTTGCAGCCTCGCTCCAGTTTGATGGTAACCGCCACCAAGTCGGATGGGAAGCAAGTGATGTTTGAGGCGATCGTGCGTATCGATACTCCCGTGGAAATCGATTACTATCGCAACGGTGGAATTCTGCAAACCGTTCTCCGCAACTTGTTGTAAAAGAGAGCCAATGCTCTGCATGCCAGCGGAGCGAAAGGCGACAATAAATATCCGGATGATGCTGAGCACCCGATTTTGAAGGGATGCGGGACACTGAAGCGTTCCGGCTTGCCCAGGAAATTTTTCCGTTTCCTGCTAACCGGCGATTGATCATGGCTTAAACCGAATTCAGATGGGTAAGAAAATGGGGGTAAGAAGATCGGGAGAATCTATTTTCTTGCCCCTTATCTTCTTACCAAAATTCCTACTAGCCATATTTCACGACCTCTGGCTTGCTTTGGTTCGCGTCGTCGTTGATTCCAACAAGCGATGAATTTTTCCAGCCATGACTCCTGGGAAAAAATAAGCCAAACAATTTGATGATGGCTTAAACTGAATTCAGATGGGTACGAAAATGGGGGTAAGAAGATCGGGAGAATCCATTTTCTTACCCCTTATCTTCTTACCAAAATTCCTACTAACCATATTTCACGACCTCTGGCTTGCTTTGGTTCGCAGACCAATGCGGAAATTATTTCCAGACAATTCCAACGAGGGGACGCTGCCACTGCGGGGTGAACTCTCCATTTCTATATAATATTTGTCTGCACCCGTCGATTTGTCTTTATACTTGGGAAATAGGAGCCCATACCAAAACAGATCGGAATCATCAGCCGGAACGCGCTAGCGTCCGGTTCGACAGCCTAAACCGGGGGCTAGTGCCCCACGGCTCATAGGATCTGGGATAGGTTCTTTATACTTGGGAAATAGGAGCCCATCCCAAAACAGATCGGAATCATCAGCCGGAACGCGCTAGCGTCCGGTTCGACAGCATAAACCCGGGGGCTGGTGCCCCAGGGCTCATAGGATCTGGGTTAGGTTCTAAGTCAAATCCTAGGTCTTGGGTCGCCCGTCCACTTGATGAGATGTTTGATTGATCTTCAACTGCGGTGACATTGGTGGTGGAAACGGGTGGGTGGTGGCCTGGGCAATTGGTGTTTCGAGTCTGAACCTTGGATCGATTCGAGGAAGCGATGATTTTGGCGCAGTGATTTTGGGGCAGTGATTTTTTGTGTTGCCTAAAAATAGGTTGGAAGAGACGGGGATGGAATGTCCCAAGGAAAAATTTGAAGGGGGGCAACACGATGAGCAAACAGTTGGTGTCATTGAGTAAATTTTTGAGTTTAGTTTTGCGGCATCGTCCGGAAATGATTGGTTTGCGTTTGGACAAGGAGGGTTGGGCGTCGATTGCCGATCTTTTAAAAAATGCCAAGGTTCGGGGGCATGACATTACCTGGGACTTGTTGCAGGAGGTAGTAGCGACGAGTGACAAGCGACGATTTTCGATCAGCGACGACGGTCATCGGATTCGTGCGAACCAGGGGCATTCGATTGCGGCTGTCGATTTGGACATGCCGGCGAGTCAGCCTCCGAAACTGCTTTATCACGGGACTGTTGCTGGAGTTATTCCAAGTATCCAGAAGCAAGGATTGAAAAAACGGTCGCGGAATCATGTTCACTTATCCACTGAGGTGGAAACGGCCCGGCAAGTAGGTGCGCGACGCGGGAATTCTGTTGTGTTAGGGGTCCGAGCTGGGGAGATGCATGCGGCTGGGTACAAATTCTTTTTGTCGGTCAATGGTGTTTGGTTAACAGAAGAGGTGCCGGCGTCATTTATTGAATTTTGAGGTTCATTCCTATTAGGGGTGAACCGGTTGAATTCATGCTGGAGTTGTTGGTGAGTTATGAGTGAAAGGAATTTTTTGGGGCTAGCGCATAAAAAACCCGTCAATGAACCTGGCTTTTGTCCATCAACGGGTTTTTTTATCAAAATAGTAGTTTGCTCATTAAAGAGCGTGATCTCTGCCATAATATTCGGTAACAAGTTACCGACTGATTTTTTCACAAGATTAGACCCCACGGATAAATCTGCTTGTGTCACCACGTTGCAGATATAAAATTATCCTTAGAAAGGAGGTGATCCAGCCGC
>JBGSIY010000946.1:0-6067 GCA_041742275.1 Pirellulaceae bacterium
GCGATATCCAGATTGTTGGCATGCCACAGGTCCCAATCGACTCCTGCAGTGCCGTCCAAGGTGGCAACTTCCCATTCGTAGGTGCCTTCGTCGCCCCACTGGGTGTTAGTGGTGATCAGACTTCCCGGACTGTTGCCTGGATTGACAATCCCACCATCACCCACATTGAGATCTGAAAACGTTCCCGAGCCAAAAATGCGCCGGCCGTTGGTGTTAAATTGCCCGTTAATTATCCCGTCGTTTCGAATCGTGCCAGATGAAGATAGGCTGAGCGTCCCCCCGGGGTTCACATTGAGGGTGCCCAATGCACCAACCGCTAAAGTGCTTCCGACGGATATTAACCCACCATCAGCGACCGTGACCATCCCGGTGCCCGCAGGTACTCCCACGCCATCAAAGCCGATAATTAGGCTTGACGTAATATCCCAATGTGAGTTGGCACCGGTAACGGTTACCGCCCCAACAGCGCCGTCACGACGACCAACGTTGCTGTTGAAATTACTAACCAACCCGCCATTCTCGATCGCGAGTGTGCCCGTGCCATTTTGTCCCACCGACAGCGTTTCGTCATTTTGCCAGTGCGAATTTGCACCCTTGACGACGACCGCTCCCATGGAGCCAGCATTCCAACCCACGCCACTTGCGCTATTGATTACGACACCTCCATTTTGAATAGTAAGATTGCCCGATCCAGAGCTTCCCACATGCAATGTGTTCGTAGTTTGCCACAGCGAACCAAATCCAGTAACAGTGACCGATCCAGATCCCGATTCCGTATTTTGGGTACCCACGTAACCCCAATGACTCGTGACCACTCCGCCATTCTCGATGGAAAGCGTCCCAGTACCACCTGCGCCGACAGTCAAAGCATTCGAGCTTTGCCACCGAGAGCTGGCGCCGTTGACAGTGACCTCTCCAGTAGATCCGACAACTAAACCAATTTGGCCCACGGTATTCGTAACCCAACCGCCGTTTGCGATCGACAGCGATCCTGTCCCCGACGAGCCCACTTGCAATGCGGAAGAATTATGCCACTCGGAGCCTGCCCCTGTGACGGTGGCGTATCCGGTAGAACCCGGGTATAGACCCAATCGAGCTTGCCCTACAAAGACGCTTGCATTGTGAATGCCACCTCCGGGAACTCTGCCGCCGTTACCTCCGAGCGTATCCGAACTGTTGATCAACGAACTACCGCTTTGAATAAGCAGATTTCCGAACTCATTATCCAAGCTGCCGATCACCAGCCCACGGGAATACCGAATCGCGTTCGATTCTAACGTCAGTGTCGGATCGTTACTGGGATCAGTAATAAACAAAAACCCCTCATGAATACCGGCATCTCCCGTGGTGGTATGAGTACCCCCGTTTTGAGTAGTGTCATTGGAGATCGTCTCTTGACCCAAAACCGAAGCCAACGGCAATAACAGCCCGCTTAAAAGCAAACTTTGGCCAAGCCAATACCTGCCGACACACCAGATACCCCGCATCCGCTCACCTAAAAAACGTTTCTTCTGTTGCAGTTTCCAAATTTTCATGAGCGAATGCCTCGCGGGACAAAATAAAAAAACGATTACAGCGCAACGACAAGCAACCAAATTTAAATTTGGAAACATTGATTGCTTAGAACATTTAGAATCATGAACTTCCCTTAAATGTGCATATTTATCACTGACAAAACAACTGTCACGCCAGAAAATGACACTTTCCCGGGGCAAGACTGAATAATCAACAAAAATAAACCCGATAGCTCTGGACTCTTCTTAAGTTAGGCGTAACGCGGAAAATGAACCGGAAAAATTTCCGAGGAATTTGACAACTAAATCGCAAAAAACTATAGTGACGTTTCGGTTGTTACATGAACAAAAATAGCAAGATAGATTTTTCCTGCTGCAATGTTCTAAGAACTAAAATGTGTCACAGTCTGGGGAATAACTTGATGCGACTTACAAATTCCGTGAACCCAACAGAGGTTAACGCGGAAGAAAGCGACGAGCTTTTTGATGTAAGGTTGATCGAAAGTCTACTACCACAGTTGGCTCAGATTGCTAAAAATTCGATTGCTCGCCAATGGCAGGCCAAAGTCTCAGCGTCGGACATCGTCCAAGAAACGTTTGTCGAAGCTTCCAAGTCACTACCATCGTTTTCTGGCTCAACGATTGGTGAGTTCGCCAAATGGTTGCAAGCCATCTTGACCAACAATATTTCCGACACCAGGCGTAAGTACGTCGGCGCCCAAATGCGTGCCGTCCATCGAGAGACTTCGCTGCAGGGTCTACCCACGCAGGATCTTCCGGCACCCGATTCTCTGCCTTGTAAGATCGCAGAGGCCAATGAATTTGATCGCGAACTGCATTTGGCGATTCAATCTCTCGGTCTTATCGACAATCGAATCGTCAAAATGCGTTATCAACGCAACATGACTTTCGCGCAGATAGGCGAAAATCTGGCAATGAAAGAGGACACAGTGCGCAAGCGATGGAATCGAATTCTCATCGACTTACAGCGTCGCCTCAAGAATTTTGATTCACTCGCCGAGTCATGTCCTTGCTAAGTTAAATCGAAGGCGGATAGATGACAAATCACGGCGAGGGACACCCAGATGAGCCAAATGATCGGGTCGATTTCTCGGAACTTGAAGAATCTTTCCAATTGTTCGCCTCCGGAGCCAGCCAAGCGGAACTAGAATCTGCCGCTGATCAATTACAAGGTAACCAAGCGGCACTGTTGCGAAGGCTGGCACAACATTTTTCTTCTTCTCAAAACACTAATCTTGCCGCCGATGGGCACACCATACCGAATCGCGTAGGACGATTTGAAATTATCCGCGAAATCGGCAGTGGTGGATTTGGAGTCGTGTACTTGGCTCGCGATGCAGCTTTAGGTCGCGAAGTGGCAATCAAATTGCCAAGGCGAGACCTGATGCATGATTTGAGTCGCAGAAGACAAATGATGCACGAGGCCCGCACAGCCGGCGCACTCGAACATCCTGGCATCATTCCGATTTACGAAAGTGGATGTGATGGCGAAACGGTATATGTAGTGTCTTCGTTTTGCGATGGCCCCGACCTTGCAAGTTGGCTAGCATCTCGCGATGAACCGCCCACGGCCATCGAAGCGGCAACAATTGTCAGAAAACTTGCCGACGCCGTTAACTATGCGCACGCTCAAGGCGTCGTGCATCTAGATATCAAACCAAGTAATGTGCTGCTCTCGACCAATACTGAAGCAACGGCAAATGTTGGCAGCGGCACATCTCACGGCTCCAGCACATTCGCACCGTTGTCGGCCTACGAACCGAAATTAACCGATTTCGGCTTGGCAAAACTATCAAACGAACCCATTACCGATACACGCAGCAGCCTAATCGTGGGAACCCCTCTATACATGGCACCTGAACAATTGGTAGCCGACCTAGGACCGATTACATCGAGAACCGATATCTATTCACTCGGGGTTTTATTGTCTGAATTGCTGGTGGGGAAACCTTTGCTGAGCGGAAAAACATACGTTGAAATTCTGAGCATCTTTCAACGAGAATCGCCGTCAACTCAAAAGTTGATACCTGACGATATTCCACGAGATTTGCGTACCATTATTAATAAGTGCCTCGCGCGGACACCGGAGAATCGCTTTGAATCCGCAGCGGCGTTGGCAGCCGACTTGGACGCTTTTACCAACGGCACACCCATTGCTGCTCGCAAGTCGACAGTGTGGCGCAAAGTCGTGACTTGGTGCAGAGATGTAAAACGCACACGAGAATCCTGTCTGTTTACATTGGGTGCCATTACCTGCATGACTATCTGGGTACTCTACTCGATCCATTTGGTATGGGGACCCACTTTTCAAGGACAGGATTATTGGACGCCCACCAAGCAAGCATTTGGAATTATTTTTGGCATCAATCTTCCCATTTTTGCTTTGGCATTCTTGGGCCATGGCGATCGAATTTGGGCGATGTTCTTGGCGGCAATGTTTTTATTGTTTGGATCGATCTTAATTCCCGGATTGATTATCTTTGATGTGATCGGTTTGCTCGATCCCGTTTACGGCCCCTACCCCTACTTCAAGAAGAGCTTTCACTCTTTGATTCTGCTATTGGGTTTTTCGCAATTTGTTTATCTCTCAATTGGAATGTACGCGCATGCGTGGAACAGAAGTCGATTTTCGAAATCAGCCTTTTCGGGGTGATTGTTTTGAATCGATCGGCGGCCTCGCTACTAACGTCCACGATCAGAAAAGGCAGGGGAGGTGTCAAACCGCCTCTAGCGTTGGACATTACAAGGGAGGCATCCAGTCACTTTTCCAGATTGGCGTTTCTTACACAAACTGGGCAGTACGGTCTTACCGGTGTGGTTTTTTAGTAAGTTGTAATTCGTACTTTAACATTGCAGATGTATCTTCCTCGAAACATTCGTGTTCACTGCATCCAAAGCGAAATTCAATTTACTGCAAACCAAGAGCTATAGAACAAAGCGAACCACAGTGAACCAAAGTATCAACCACTTGCTCCACCAATCGCATGGCCAGTCCGTTAATGGTCAGTCCGCTTGCCTGGAGCATGAGTGTAATCTTGGGTTGTTTACCCCATCAAATAGAAACTCCATTTGGCGCGGTGAATTTGTCATCCAGAATATTGCCGGTGTTCCTGGTATCTGCTGGTTCAAAGATAATGACTTCCGCCTCTTCAATGGCGATCGTTCGGTGCTCCACGCCACGCGGAACCACACACATTTCGCCAGTGTTGAGTTCGACGATTTGATCCCGAAATTCTATCTTCATCGAACCGCGCCACACCAAAAACATCTCGTCGGCGTCTGTGTGTTCATGCCAGGGAAACGTTCCGCAAAACTTTACAAGTTTCACTTCTTGACCGTTTAATGATGCGACCACTTTAGGTCGCCAATGTTCTTGGATTATCGCAAATTTGGAGACCAACGATGTTTTTTCCATGAAAGAGGCCTTGTCGACGAGCATGCAGCAATGAACGAGTGCGCGAGGGATTCGGCCACGTGAACGCGGTTGAACGGGCAACTCAATTGATCGCTTTGCCTGCGAGAATTGATGAATATGGCTCAGGTATCGAGAACCTTGAATCAAGGCGAACTCCGTCCCTGGGGTGACCGTCACCCTATTTTTATTGTGCAATTATTGCCAACTCTTCTAGGCCAAACAAGATGCAAACGCCCAGTGTCCGCCAGAAGCCAGTTGAACGTCGAGAGTAGTGCTGAGATCGTTTGAGTCTTTCATTTCCGGTCCACATCGCGTTGACTGCGAAAAAAGATTAAACAGCAAAGTTATCGTTCTTAAACGAGATTGGCATTCAGGCAGTGGCGGCCATCGTCTAATTGCGGGATTCAATCTCGCAAACTCCGAAACCTGAGATGCCCGACACCAATTTCGTTTGTTCGAGTTGCAGTAAAGGGTCTCGGAACGGCGAGCATCTAAAAAATTTGTATTTTATCGATTGAGGCAAAACGCAGGAACACACCGTGTCGCAGCCGAAAAAATTTTGAAAGTCAGATTGGGATGTCCGTCCCTGCAATGCACCGAAATGTGTTTCAATGATTATTTTCGTTACCCTACATTCCGTTTTGCGTATGTTGGAGGCATGGTCGCAGATTGTATATCAACTGTCCTCAATTGATTCGCAGGTAACTCAATCCCACATGATTAAACATTTGGGACAAAAGAAATACATGGATCAACATTAGGGACAAATGTTCTCCAATACTGGCTTCGCACGCTGCCTGCATGGCAAAAAGTGCAAAACCCGATCTAACGAAGCAGGTCGATAATCGCCTGCCGCTCGCGTGAGCGTTTGTCAACAACATCCGCCGCCGACCTTCCCGATTTGTCTTTAATCGTTGGGTCCGCGCCATGTTGGAGGAGCACCTCGACGGACTTTCGTTTGCCCAGACTTGCCGCGCGAAACAATGCAGTCGTGGCATTGTAACTATCGCATATGCGATTGACGTCAGCGCCGTTTTTCAGGACTAACTCCAGGCATTGTGGGTTGACCGCAGCTTGAATAAGCATGGAATTTCCTTTCATATCCGTCACTTCGAGG
>JBGSIY010000947.1:0-4380 GCA_041742275.1 Pirellulaceae bacterium
AGGATCAACATGCCCCTTGGGCAAATCCCATCGATCAGCATGACGCATCAGTAAGAACTCGAGCTGCGGTTGTCGACGAAAAATGAGGAATCCACAAGAGAAGACTTCGGGCATCATGGTTGCCTATCAATTAAGGTTTCGAAAGGAGCGATTCGTATTTACAGTTGTTAATGCATGGGATGGATTTTTCCAGTGTCAGAGACATTTACAGGGTGATTGTTTTTTCAGATTCATCGTGTTGCAGCCGCGCCGATTTGGCCTCCGTTCCGTGGTCCATGGAGGAAAACTCGTCGTTGATGCCCAACGGAAAATGGCGATTTGAGCGGCGACCCGTAATCTCTTCTTCGCCTCCGTTCCGTGCGGGATGAGATGTTATAGAATACTCCGTTGTGAGACGGCCCATCATCGCGATCAATCAATCAAACAGACGAACAGGACAAACATTCATTATGAAGATCTATACCAAACAAGGCGATCAGGGGGAAACGGGATTGTTGGGGGGGCTGCGTGTCGCGAAAGACGATCTTTGTATTGAAGTCGTGGGGGCGTTGGATGAAGTCAATTGTGCCTTGGGTGTTGTTTTGTCTGGCGGCATTTCGCCAGACAATGAGAGAGCGTTGACTCGAATTCAGGAGGATCTGTTTGTGATCGGCTCGGCGGTTGCGGCGGCGCTGACTGAGTCGGCGAGGGGGTTATCTTTGGCTCCTGATCGGATTGATGATTTGGAACAGGCGATTGATTCAATGGACGCGAGTTTGCCGGCAATGGATGCGTTTATTTTGCCGGGAGGTTTGCCTGTCTCGGCGACATTGCATCAGGCACGTGGTGTTTGCCGGCGTGCGGAACGTCAGTTTGTCAGTTTTCTTCGCGCCGTCCCCTCCAGCGTGTCGTTAGCCAATGAGCTGGTCTATTTAAATCGCCTGGGCGATTTGTTGTTCGTAATGGCTCGTTTCGAAAACCATCGTTTGGGAGGGAGTGACACTAAATGGCTTCCGGTTCGGGCGAACGGACGGGCAGGGTACAGCGAAGATAGGTGAAGATCGGTGAGCGTCCCTAAGGAGGCTGTTAGAGGGTGTTATTTTTGCATTGGTGATGATGTCATTTTTGGGAAACAGCGTTACAATACATAGGCAATTTGCAGAGTATGCATGGCCCTCATGAAAATAAGACGCGAGATTTAGGATGAAAAAAGTAGAAGCCATTATTCGACACTTCAAATTAGAAGACATTAAAAGTTCACTGATTGAAGTGGGTGTCGAGGGGATGACGGTAACGGAGGTCAAGGGATTCGGGCGTCAGAAAGGGCACACGGAAATGTATCGGGGCAATGAGTATGCCATCGATTTCATCCCGAAGGTCAAAGTCGAAGTGGTGGTTCCCGATGAAGTATTGCGACCGGTGATCGATCGTATTATCGAGAAGGCTCAAACGGGGCAAATGGGCGATGGGAAAATTTTTGTAAGCAATTTAGAGGAAGTCATTCGTATTCGAACTGGCGAAACGGGTCGGGACGCTATTTAATCTGTTAACGTGCCCGGTTAATCTGTTAACGGGCCCAGCGTAAGTGAATTCAGTTCAGCCTACCCTTGATTGCTCGTTGGGGCTGGCTCGTCGGGGTTGACTCGTCGGGGTTGACTCGTCGGGGTTGGCCCATCTGGAGGTGTGAGTCATGAATTGTTCGAGTAGGGAAGGGCACTTCGCCGCCTGATAAACGCCTGATAGGGAACTTCGTTTTTCCAGAATTCTTTCAAGCATTTCTTTAGCTGAATCGACGAGCCTATGTCCAAATCGACTGGCGCTGCAGTGACAGGGACGGCCCCCATTGGCCTGCCCGAATATGTCAAAACAGCTCGAAAACGCTGGCAAGACGGTAAAGCGACCATTCGAGAATTGCATGACCAAGGCGGTTCAGGGAAACGAACGGTGCATGCACTGTCTGATTTGCTCGACAGTCTTTTGCGGTTTTTGCACGATTCGATTGTGGTCGATTTGGATGAAGAAGTCGGAGCTCGCGTCGCCTTGGTGTTGCATGGTGGTTGTGGCCGCCGCGAGTTTGCTCCGTTTTCGGATGTCGATTTGATGATGTTGTTTCCGGGTGTGATGACACCAGGGACGACGGAGTATGCGCGACGTTTATCGCAAGCGATCAATGACACGGGTTGGAAGTTGGGCTTCAGCGTACGTGCCCCTCGGGAGGCCTGCACGATGGCCATCAAGGATCCTTTGATATTTTCGTCGTTAACAGAGTCCCGATTTCTAACCGGGAACTTAGATCTTTACCAAAACTTTTTGGGTCGAATCCAACGAGTCAGTCAACGCAATCAAAACCATTTGCTGGCTGGTATTTTGGCCGCTCGAAGCAAAGAGCGAAAGCAATATGGCGAGACTGTCTATTTATTGCGGCCCAATGTAAAACGATCTCGGGGGGCATTGCGGGATACGCATCTGATTCGTTGGTTAGGATTTGTTCGATTTGGCGACACGGACATTGATCAATTGTGTTTGGCGCGGGCCGTGAGTGCCTCGGACGCCACACATATTCACGATGCCACTGATTTTCTTTTGCGCGTTCGATGTGATTTGCATTTCCAGGCTAATCGAGCTCAGGACGGATTGGGGCGCAACGAACAGGTGCGGATCGCGGAAAAGTTCGGATATGTCGGTACCGACGGCGTTTTGGCTGTCGAGTCGATGATGCAAGACTACTTTCGGTATACGAGCCAGGTTCGTCATATTTGCGATCAATTTTCAGTCATCTCCCGGAGCACAACGACTCTGGCCGGTCTGATGCTTTCCCCGTTGACGACACGTCAGATCGATGGAACGTTTCGCCTGAGCATGAGTTTTATCGGCGTGCTACCATCAGCCATGGAGCGCGTTACCGGAGACTTACAGCAGATTTTACGTTTGATGCAGTTGGCTGTCTTGCATGAAAAAGACATTGAGCATGAATCCTGGTTGACGATACGAGAGGAGATGACCACGAAGCAGTTTGAGATTACCGACGCGACGGCTCAACAGTTCATGGCCTTGTTGGAAAACCCGCGGCGACTGAGTTTGGTTTTACAAATGCTGCATGAAATGCGAGTGTTGGAGAAAATCATTCCCGGTTTTCGGCACGCTCGAGGGTTATTGCAGTTCAACGAATACCACCAATATACGGTTGACGAACATTCGCTGCAGGCCGTTCGGATTTGTACGGAATTTGAAAATGATTCAACGATTGTGGGCAAGACCTATCGAGGCCTGCGCGATAAACATTTGTTGCATTTGGCACTATTGTTGCACGATTTGGGCAAGGGTTTTGTGGAGGAGCATTGTGAGGTTGGGCGTCGCATTTCGATTGAGAATTGTCGTCAGTTATTGTTGAGCAATGAAGAATCAGATGTCGTAACATTTTTGGTGCACAACCATTTGGTTATGTCCCATGTCGCCTTTCACCGCGACATTGGAGATGAGTCTTTGGTCGCGGAGTTTGCTGCGAATATCGGTAGCGTGTCGACGCTGTCCATGTTATATCTGTTGACGATCGCCGACATTTCAGCCGTCGGGCCAGATATGTTGACGCCGTGGAAGCTGGAGTTGTTAACCGCTCTCTATTTGAACGCTCATGGTCAATTGACCGGACACTTGAGCACCGACGGCTATGATCGGCGTTTTCAAAAGGTTTATCAGAAAGTAGAAGAAACGGGAGCGGATGCCGAGGAGCGGGAATGGTTGAGCCGTGCGGTTCAACAGTTGCCATGGAATTATTGTCGCGAGCATCCCCCTGAAGAAATCGCCGATCAGTTGCTCGCGTTGCGTAAGACCAAACCGAGTGAGGTTTTATGCTGGGTCAAGCCGATGAGTGGCGGGCGATTAACGGAGTTGTGTATCGCCAAACGAGAACGGATTCGATCGGGGATTTTTTACAAAGTAACCGGGCTTCTCGCTAGTATGGGATTCAAGGTGCATGCGGCAGACATCAAGCCCTTGGGGAATTCGTCTCTGTGGTATTGGTTTCAAGTCGAAGATACAGAGAATTCCGAAACGCCGACATCTCGTTTGGAAGAGGTGCGACAACGTGCCGAACGAATTGCCAGTGGTCTCGATAACGATCCCCCGCGATTTCGCAAAAATTGGAAAGGCGACGGTGGTTTGGCAGCGAAATTATCGGTGACGGAAATTAAGGTTGAAATCGATAATCACACGGTTGACAATGCCACGATTATCGACGTTTTTGCTCACAATAAGTTAGGCATCTTGTATACGATGACTCGGAAACTGTTTGAGATGGGACTGGACGTGCAGTTTGCCCGCATTGCGACTTATGGACATCAAGTACTCGATGTCTTTTACGTGACTGACAGTCAAGGCCGAAAGATTCACGAGCAGAGTGAA
>JBGSIY010000948.1:0-3359 GCA_041742275.1 Pirellulaceae bacterium
TACGGTGATTTGGGAGCCCGTCAACCCTTGCGAGAGGAAATGAAGAAGGTAACCGCTCGCGAAATTACTTTGGTCGCTCCCACCGATGTTCAAATTGCCACTTCGGATACCGATGTGCCCTCGATGGTCGAGCAAGCCCAAATGTTGGTATCAAATTCAGGAAGTGATTTACCGACGATTCAGGACGAGCTTCTGCCGTTTTTGATTGAAGGGAATGTCTATGTTTTATCTGGTTTGAATGGCGGCGTGTTGTGGTCCCGTTTTGTCGGGTACGAGACAACGATTCTGCCGATCTGGACCGATTCCGCAGTTCGAACTGAGCTATTGTTGGTCAATGAAGGTAATCACGAAGTGATGCGCGTGAATGCCAAGACGGGGGAATTGTTGTGGCGAGCTGTGGTGGGCGAACCGTTTTTATCACCCACATTGCACCGCGATATGTTGTTTATCACGACGCGTTCGGGGGTCATCATTCGACTGGACCCAATTACCGGTGAAAAATTAATTGCGGCGAAGATTCCTAAACGATTGAGCGTGCCAGTGGAGGTAGCCGAGCAGGACCCCTTTGTTTATGTCGTGGCCGATGATTCCAACATCTATGTTCTCTCGACAGAAGAGTTGAAATGTGTGGACGCATATTATTTGGGACATGCGCCCGGCGACGTCAAAATTCCACCGATTTATTGGTCAGGACATTTGATGGTGGCTGTCAGCGGCAGCGATTATTGTGATTTGCATGTTTTGCGAGTTGCCGAAGATCGTTATAGTTTGGAACGTCTGCAGTTGGTCCGCTTGGCTGACGCCCCTGTTTCGTCGCCGCCCATCAAACTGGGACGCAACATTCTGTTCACCTCGGATCGAGGCGATTTGAGTTTGATGGAATTGGTGACAACGGAGGCTGAAGCGCCGTTAATGAAAGCGGCCGAATTGAAGGTCGAAAATCGGGGATCGGGCAAGGCTTTCGTTCTGGCACAAGGCAGCAATATGTGGTTGGCCAGCAAGGGATTGATGACATTCCGTGTCAACAAAAATGCGGGACAAATCGAGCGGCTCAATATCACGAGCTCATCGGATGTCTTTTTAGCGCCAATTCAAAAAATCGAAAATGTTTTGATTCACGCGCGTCGCCGAGGGGGCTCACGGCAAATTTCCGTCGCCGCCGTATCTGTCGATTCTTTAGAAGAATTCTGGCGATCCGAATTCGGCGCTCCGTTGGCCGGCGCTCCGGCATTGGTTAGCGATCGGCTAATGGCGGTGTCATCGCAAGGAGACACGTTTGAAATCAAAGAAGCCG
Source organism: Pirellulaceae bacterium (assembly GCA_041742275.1). Classification (GTDB taxonomy): domain Bacteria; phylum Planctomycetota; class Planctomycetia; order Pirellulales; family Pirellulaceae; genus BJ22. The sequence continues at coordinate 1,295 of JBGSIY010000948.1, forward strand.
ATGGCACTTTTGTTAGCCTGAATCCCTTGAACAAAGCCAGTGACATTGATCAAACATTGAATTTCAACAGTCAGTTGACCGTTGATGGTAACGCCGTGGTGGCGATTGGGGATTCCAATTCATCCGACATGGTGACGTTTGATGCCACCAGCAACCAAACGATGCTATCGCGGATGGTATTTAACGAAGAAAAAGTTTCTTTGGCCGCCCCTCCGGCAACCCTGTCCCAGGATTTTATTCTTCCTAGTTTGTCAGGACTGATTTTGAGGGTCGATCGCACCGGTCGCAGTGTCGGTTCCCCATTTGCCCCTCCTCTTGCTCCAGGTGAGTCGGTTAAGTGGAGTCGACCAGCAACCAATTCTCGCGACGAAATTCTGGTGGCCGATGAGAAACAAAACGTATTTTTACTGGACGCCAGCCAACGTGGTTCTCTGACGCAAATTGATACGATTTCGATAGATTCGACGATTGTTTCCCCGTTTGCTGCCAACGATGACGCGGGATTCGCGGTTGCCGAGCTGAATGGAAAGACATCGCTGCGGAAGTTTTCGTTTGCCTCTCCCCTGACGCAAATCGCTAATGTAGAACTGCCGGCTCGTTTGGTAGCAGGACCGTTTTTGGTGAACAACAACTTGGTCGTTCACTTGGATGATGGCCGCATTTATGGCTGGAGCTTGGACTGTGAACCCCTTTGGAATTTGCCCATACCCAATGAACGCATTGGTAATGTCTTTGAGATGCCGGGGACTTCGTCCACATTCGTTTTGTTGGAGCGAGGGGCTGTTTTGAACTTGGATCAAACAGGCAATATCACCAAAACGATTGAATTGGGGCAGCCGGTTCGTCATTTGCCTGTATTTGTGGATGACAAGGTTTATTTCACGTCAGCCAATGGGGCTGTGTTAGTTGTTGATCGAGCACAACTTCAATAGCAAGATCAACATGGATTCGGACCCGTCGATTCTGCTTATTCACGATTGTTAGAAATATTCATGTTCTTAAAAACTCAAAAACCAGTATCGAATTTTTCGCGCATTATCGGTCGCTGGATCACCTCCTGGCTTGTCGCCGGTGGGATGATCGTTTCGAGTGGTTTGGTCGTGAATGCGCAGACGCAAACTGCCGATGACAAACCGTTGCCGATCGGTTCCAAACTCCGTACGGGAATCGATTTAGTCGACCAAGAACCATTTGACCGTTTGTTTTTGGACGAATACAACGGCAATGCACAATTGGACATTGTTCCTTTGGTGGAAATACCGCAAAAGCCATTTCCCGACCGTGGAAATTTGGTGTTTGAACTGATGGACGGTTCGTGGCCTACGTTGCAAGTTCCCTGGGAAAACCTGGTGGAATTCAAAACGTTTGACCAACTGTTATTGGAAGAGGCGGATCAATTAATCCAGGATGCTAAATTCGCCAAAGCCTTCCGAAATCTGCTGTACGTTTTGGATCGTACCGATGGTGGAAGCCCGGAACTGGAAGCCAAAATTCAAACGGTGTTGTTTTTAGATGGCAAATCGAATTACGAAGCGGGAAATTACGGGCTGGCTTTGTCTGTTTTTGAGGACCTCTACCGCCGCAACCCTCGTTTCAAAATTCAAGGTATAAGTCTGTCAGCGATCGATTTGATTTTGGATTGTTACCGTCGATCACTTCGTCAATTTGCCGACAAAGAAGACTTTCGCTCTGTACGGTTGTTATTGGCGAGTTTGCAAAAGACTTACAATAAGGCGGCCGATCCGTTGGTCGCCGAATGGGAAACGGAGTTTCGAACTCGCTACGATGAGTTGATTGCGGACGCCAAAGCGAAACTGGCCAACGAAGAAATCCGCGTGGCACGAGTGGCTGCGAGAAAGGCCATCAATGTTTTGCCCACGGAACAAGAAGCCTATGAGATTTACGATTCGATTGTAGCGCAACATCCGATTGTGTTTGTGGGGACAAGCCAACCGGCCCTCAACCCAAACCCCAATCGCATCGAAGACTGGGCCTCGCGACGTGTGGGTCGGTTGACTCAACGCCGAATTGTCGAACTGACAGGCCTGAGCGAAGAAGGGGGACG
>JBGSIY010000949.1:0-13646 GCA_041742275.1 Pirellulaceae bacterium
AGGCCTTTTCCAAAACTTCAGGAGATTTTGGAACTTTTTTTTCTGCCATTTCCATCTGTGAGATCACTCCAATTCAAAATTATGAAATTGTTGAAAGTTGTCTCACTCATGTTGGCACAGAGGGTCATCGACACGGTTATCCCTTCCAAGGTTGTGTCCCCACAGAGCCTTGGTCCGTTTCACCATGCGCTCTCATTAAAAACAAAAGGCGTCAAATATCAAAGATGACTTTTTATCGCCATGCCTTAAAAAATCCCACCCCTGTCCTTCAAGCACCCGTATTCTTCAAGCGAACTAATGCCCTATTGTAAAACGATGTACAAAATCTTTTTTGTATTTAAAACCCATAAAACTAAAGACCGTTGCTACTCGTGCTCGTACTCCTACTCGAACTCAGCTCAAACGCTACTCCCACTCCCACTCGAAACATAGGCCAAGTCGCGAACGGGAGCATCCCTTGATTGAATCCAACTACGGTATTAGCAAAACGCGCATACTCAGCAAATGAGTCATGTTGATGCTATCGCGCGGAGGGAACAAAGTGGGCGAGCAAGTTAAGAAACGAAGTTTAAAAGTCAACATCGACGAGATCATTGCCACTGCGTGATCCGATCGCTCGCCAAATTTTCAAATCAATTTGATTCGATATCGTGCTCACATGCCCATCCACAAACGATTGGTTCACCACCCCCGAATGACCACTCGCAGCTGAGTAAATGCCCCAAACGTCACTGCCGTTAACCACGTTCGGTCCTTGGGGCCCCAACGCATGATTGTATAGATACGTCCACGCCGCAGGTTCAGTCCAGACTCTCCCGCGGTTGTAATCGAAGGATCGATAAACGCCATACCCATCGGCGCCAATTTCCACTATCCATTCCAAAAATTCTTCAAACTCTGCTTCCGTTAAAGGGGGAGAAACATAATAGGAAGTTTCATAGACTAAACGCCGTTGGTCACGCGTCCCAATTGCTGCGACCAAACATTCACTATACATAGCAGTTTGACTAGTGCCATCTGCGAAATCTTTTAAACGAACGTCTTTATTTGTATCCCCAAAAACCCCATTGAATCCGTGAAAAACTAAACCGTTCCCGTAATTTCCCACGTAATTCTTGCCATTCAAGGAACCATCATCAAGTCGCTGTGAGGCATAGGTATCAGCCGGACAAAGAAAAATTTCAGGAGTATCGGCCTTCGATACATTCGTTTGACCACCCATTGAATCCGCAATTATCTTGTCCCCAATCGCCTGATGCCCCATGTAGGGCAGCAGCCAAAATTCTGGGCTAAAACGAATAAACTGACCATTGCTCGGAAATGCACCGCGAACATTCACAAAATCGATTGTTGCCAAACTCATTTGTCGCAAATTATTTTTACATTGAGCGACCCGTGCCGCGCCTCGTATCCCAGCGATTGCCGGAAAAGAAATGGCTAATAAGACCAAAATGATTCCAATCGAAACCAAGAGCTCAACCAAAGTAATCCCCGTTCGCGACTTTTGTTTCAACATTTTCAAAGTCCGTTTGTTGATGGTCTTGAGATCACGCCAGTTCACTCTTAGTGTATTCCGGAAAAACAGCGACAAAATTTACTGTTTTGCAGATATGCATTTGACTGGGGTCGTAAACGTATGCTGCTCACCGTTCTGGTTGTCTATCAAAACTAACTCAGCTCGAAATTCTCCGGAATAAAGCAGATTGAAGTCACATTCAATCTTTGCTAATTTTCCATCTTCGCTGAAAACCGACGTTTTCCCTGTCCTTGATTGCATGTGCATCCCCTCAGAGTTTTTGACAAAAAAGTTGTACATCATCGGTACGCGCGGCTCGATCTCTTTCTCAAACTCCAACTCGATGACAATTTTATTTTTTCCACCAACGACTAACGAAATACCTGAATTCCCAGGAAACGACCATGGCTCTTTGGTATTGTCGATTTGCAAATTGAGTTCTACCAAATGGTCGTTTGTGCCAAGCGGACGTTGGCGCAGCTCAATCTTAGGTTTGCTTTCGCAACCCAATCCAAACATCAGCATAACCAACGTTATCCCTGTGAACCAATTTAAGCCAAGATTACTCATAGATTCCGCCTCCCCCAGGCCCTCCACCAGGCACGACAAAAACAACATCAACCTGCACTATCACATTTCCATTGGGATCCGTAATTTCAACCAATCCCGGCCCCGCAGTCCAACCTCCCGCAGGCATAGTGACTGTTGTTGAACCAACGTTCCCGCCTACCGGACCAGATGTCATGATGCCATTCAAACCACCTTGAACCAAAGGGGTTTTGTGCTTAACTCTTGCATTGCCACTAAAAAATGCAGTCGGATGGATACTTTTGATGCTAACAAAAACATCGGCATTTGTCGGCAAAGCCGCATTTGGAGTTGGTGAGGTTATTGTAACTTGACCATAGCACTTTGAAGCGAAAGCAAACAGCAAGAAAATCCAAAATAAGATTTTGAAATTACAAGACATCATCGGTCTCCCCGTCAGGTATTGGGTGTTGTGGTAGGATTCAAAAGGGAACGTTTGACGCGATTATTGTGTGTGTGTGTGTGTCAAGGAAAAAATCGTGAAAATAGAAAATTCTTGCTATCACCAAAATTCCCGACGTAATAGCTTCTGAAAGATGGTAAGCCACGACCTTTTGCACTGCCTGACATCGATTTAGCATGCATGCCTCGCAGCTATAACTGCGTGAAAACAGCCAGTGTTTGAACCAGACCGCATCTGCCGATCCTTCGGCGCGAAAGGTGTCGAGGGGGCGTTGATCCGCCGTTTAAACACCGGCGGCTATTTGCTTGGGCGACTTCGTGGCAAAAAAGACGATAGGCAGAGGGATACCACTTCCACGCTAACCGCTTTCATCACAGCCTTCAGAAACAAGAAATTTAAGAAACATGATTCGAGAAATCATTGCTTGACTGGGATTCAGATATTGGCAATGTTGACTCTTCGCACTGCCAAGCCACACTATCCTCATCGACAAAAATGGGCAACGCTGTTTTTCGTGTTGGTGTTGGAGTACGAGTACCGTTGCACTGATTACGAGTAGATAGAAAACACACTGAAAACCAGCTCTAAAATTCCAACTGATTTCTGAGGTTGTGAAAAAGCAAGAATGAAACTGAATACTACGACGGACACTAAAAATGACAATTTACCAAGACTCTTCATCAGGTCGATTGGCGAGGACACCGAATTCAAATCAACCATTTGCCAATCGACTCCAGCGAGCAGAACAGCCGACATCAACCAAAAGACAAACAGTGTCGCCGTCACATTTTCAGGGGAAGAAATTACGCGAGAATTCACATTATTTCCGCAATTGAATCAATCGGACACGATACCCACGGTCGGTTTGGTAGATCCCCAATCCACCTGAACCGAAATGCGATTTAATTCGCTCGCGAGACCATTCGGGCAAAGTATCGATCAACTGTTTGTGCAACCGATATTCCAATGACCCTTCGGCACCTTGATTTTTCCAATATTCCAAATTCTCCGGCGCCTCAGCGGCCATAAAGTAGCGACTGGCCAGCGCGTGAAAAATATGTTTCGTAAAAGCGTCGTCTCGAACATAGACAAAGAACCCCGGTGCTTGCGGACGGCTCAACTCTCGCCAAAGAATTTCCACTGCTTCACTCTCGGCGAGTGTCGATTCCAACGGGTCAAAAACATATTTCAATTCTTCCTGTTCCAAGCGAAAGCTTGCGAAATACGGTGGAATTTCGCGATTGAATTCCACCCAACCTCCTGAACTCGTCGGTACGCGATCGACAACATCCAAGCCAAGGTTTTCAAACAATCTCGCCGTTTTTTCATGACTGCGCTGAATTGCTTCATCCGTTGGCCCATAATAGGCATTCCCACCATAGAACTTCTGGACCAGTGACGACGCTCCCGGCATCGTCTGGATATAATCATCAATTACCGATCCACCCGGTTTTAAAAAGGTCCGACAAATTTCACGAACGAAGGGCATTTGCAGGGTATTGTCAAACCATCCGCTAACGTCCAACCGCCCCGAAAGTTGTGATAGTCCCTCGTGCGAGAACATGAAACAAGACGGATAATGATTCGTAAAGCGCCAAAACACGCCGGCGAGTCCACTTGCGTCCCAAGTTAAGATCTGAGTTAAGTCGTTAGGAAGTTCGGAACTTGCATCCAGGAATTGTTTCATCTTCTTGGCGTCAACGTTGACGTTGAAGTAATAATCAACGTTACTCGGAACGGAAGATTGGACCGGATTCTCCAGCGGCGTTAGGTTCAATACCTCAAACATGCCGATCTTGGGCTGGCCGATTCCCACCAGGAGCTCCATATCGTAATCAGCAATTTCGGTTGCTACCGAAAGACGCCCTCCCCAACTGATGACCTCCATCACCCCCAACTCACGCAATCCCGCCAGCGTCTTGGGATCGGCGGCTTCTCGACCGATCCACTGTTTCGTAATCGCTGCCTCGTTGGCATAGAAATAAACATCGGACGCCTGGTGATGTGCCCCACTCACTCCGTGGACCAATTCTAAAAACTTGCGATTTCCCGCCAATGTTTTCTCGACCGCGACCTCGCCTTCGCCCCACCATGACAACCATTGCGCTAATATCACGGCGTTGGGTGCGACAACCAAACGCCGAGGTGTCATGGCAATACCATACTGTCGAGAAGGAATGGTGTAGACGTGCTCCGACACAAATTCACAGCAGAGGATTTGGTCTTCAGCAAATTCACCGTCGGGATCAAGCAGTTCTTTCCATCGAGCCCGATCCCCGATCGGCTTACTCGATAGACGCCCCCATTTCCCTTCGCCCGCCAGTTCTTTGATCAAGCCATTGACCAGAGCATTGTCAGGATTCAAATCGACCGACAGAATCCACTCCAGTTCGCCTTCACTTTCCAGGGAGGCGTACGTCACAGGGCCGCCAAACAAATCGTGAATCAACGTTTCCAGTGGAGTAGCTGAATCAACCACGGCTCCCTTCTCTTGTTCCTCCTGAAAGGTCTCGATTTCCATTACGAGGAATGTCCATTCTTTTATTTTGGGAGTGTCACAAAATGCTCGAAACAGACCTGTCTCTTGGAACCGCGACCACAGACCGGGAAAGTCATCGCAGTGCAACATGTATTGCGTGTTGGCCGGGAAGCGCTGAGCAACTCGTTTGAAAGCGTCCTGCTGAGAAAACAGGTCGTCGACAGCAAGCCCCAACAGTACAACAACAAAACAACCAATATGTTTTAAGTTCATAAGCCACACACCCTTTCGATTGGAACACTGCGTGGTTCGCGACACTAGAATCTTTTAATCTTTGAATCTGAGCTCGTCGTCTCATTTTATCCTAGGTGAATCCGAGGCCCTCTGCCGCCCTTGGACATTATTTTTGAAGTCAAAAACGCTATCTGCGTTGGTTGGCACATCAAAACTCAGTCGATGATTATTTTGCTTCGGTTCCCACAGCGATATCGCTTCCACCTCGGTCACCCGTCGATCTGACTCGACGATTTCATCCAGAGGTTGTTGAACCTGATCAAACTCATGAATGAAGTTAGGATTATCCGATTCCAAAATCCTCGCAATGTTTTCTTCGGTTGGGAAACATCGGTAATTGCGGGCTTCGATTTTTCGCGGATAAAAACCGACTCCAGCCAGTTCCGCGTTCTCGAACTCAAGCACTTCGCCCCAGGTCGTATCCGCCAATCCACGGTTAATCCGTTCGCCAAATCGAAAAATTCTGGAGCGTTTCACCAAACGGGGCAAACACCCCTTATTGACCTCAATTTCGGCATAGATTTTCCAACCATACTGCTGAACACTATTTGGAAAAAGAGCTAAAGGCGCATCCTCGATCTCCACAAAAGCGATGTCCCCTTCCAAACGGATTTCGATCTGGGCCGCGGCTCGTGCTTCACTATCTTCTTTCGCCCAATACAGTTCATCATAAGGTGCCTTCACTACCGTCGGGTGACCTTGGAAATTAATGCAAATCGGCGCACAACATGCGTCGGGGTATTCAGACATGGCATTATTTGGTTGCGCAATCACAAATCGGCGAGTCAATCCTTGTGGAGGCCGATTGAATGTCAATGCATTAGAAAAAAACGGCTCGTTAGGCAACACCGTCAGCACCCGCAAATCGGCATCTGAATCCGCGAGAAACTCGGGAAAGCCATCGTCACTCCACACAGCACGCGAATCAAACGCTCTTCTCAGACGACTTCCTGTCGAACCATGAAACAGTTGCCATGTACCCGTATCAAAATCCCGAGGCTTCAGCATATTCAGGTCGTATGAGGCCTGCAAGAGGCGTATTGAATGCAACTCACGGCCACCAACAGGCCAACCTTTGGGATTTTCACGCAGGACCTTCCCCAAAGTTGCAAAGGACTTACGAAATTGGTCTTCGTAGTCCGTCGCGAACGAATGACTTCGCCACTTCATCTGAAACGAAGCGTCTTCAAAACTCGCCTGATTCGCGCGATAACCGGCGACCAAGTCCTCATAAGTCAACTGAGCCAATAAAGGGACTGTAAACCCGCTCCCCAAGAACGCCGAAACAACACATAACACGACAGTGCCAACACGCGTTTTCATATCAACCTCACGAGAAATTGAACGGCGATCGTTTTCTCTTGCCAAACACTTCGGCCATGCCATTAATTGCAAATGATGACGGCACGCAACCAACCGCAGAACTACAGAAAGCAACGACTACCCGCCGGAACGGCACACTGAACTACAAACGGGTTATGGCACGCTACGTAATACTGCCCCGCTTCAAATCCAACAACAGGATCCGTCCGCCATCCGCACATCATATCACTCGAAGTGCACACATTTTGTTGAACATAGGTGCAAGCGGTACCTAGCCCAATCCAATTGCGACTGCACCCAGTCGTGCCGCCAACCACGATAGGTACGCCTTGATTATAACCAATCGTCCCCGTGCATGTACCACAAGGCAATGGACCACCGACACAATCATGATTATTTTTGTAAGTATAATTTTCAACAGGATCATCCCCAAACACACTAGAGGTGAACTCTACGGAATAGGCGCCACACAGACCGACTGCCAAACACAACCAACCCAGAACTTGACCGACCGAAGGAATTTTTTTGAACATCTCACTACACCTCGTTGAAAGAGTCATGTTTCATAAAATCATCCGAACCAAGTCATTGTAAAAAAAAACAGGATGTCAATAAAATTCTTTGAGAAAACTGGATTCCTTCATTTTTATTCTGGCATAAGATTTTCAGCACCGATCACCATTAACGAGAAACAACAAAGACACTATGGGTTAAGAATTGTCATTGGAATTCGGAGAAACCACCCACGGCATGGCGATATGATTCATAAAATACGCACCACTTTTTGCCCCCGTTGTCGCACGCACTTAGGACGCACACAGGACACGCAAACCCCACTGTCGATTTAATTCCAGAAAGACACAGACCGTGCCTCATGCCTGTTTGCCTGCTGATTTCCTGAGCGTTTTCACATCGTCTGCCGCCCCCCAGCAGTTGTCTTTACGATTAAAATCAATCGTTCATGAGTCAGAAACAAAGTTGAAACGGTAAGCACTCGAAGATGTCCACTCCTCCCTACGCGGAACTTGTTTGCAAAACGAATTTTTCGTTTTTGTCGGGGGCCTCGCATGCTGACGAGCTGGTGACACGCGCCTGCGAACTCGGCTATTCGGCCTTGGCCGTGACCGACGATAACAGTTTGGCCGGAGTCGTGCGGGCTTTTAACGCGTCGAGAAACACCCCCATGCCCTTGATCATCGGTGCGGAACTGACACCGGCTGACGGCCCCCCCCTCATCGCTTGGGTCACTGATCGAGCCGCCTATGCCAACCTTTGTAAAATCATCACGACTGGCCGGCGTCGAGCCCCCAAGGGCCAGTGTTGGTTGCTGTGGGAAGACATCACCCGTCATCACGCAGGGCTCTTGATCGGTGTTCGTCCGGTTCTCAACGAAATGTCAACTGATTCGGAATCCGTTGCTGAATTACGGCCAACTGTCCTGCCGAGCAACCAGTCGATGACACCCGCTTTGGAATGGGCTCAACAACATCCGCTCAAATTCACTTTAACGGACTATCGCGATCAGTTTGGGGATCGAGCCTATCTCTTGGCACCCTTGTATCAAGGGCAAGACGATCGACAACGGATTGCGGCACTGCTCGCATTGTCGCGGCAGAGTCAACTTCCGCTAGTGGCTACGGGTGATGTGCTGTATCACACTCCCGAACGGATGCCCTTGCACAACGTGTTGACAGCCATTCGCCACGGGACCACCGTTGATCGCGCAGGCGATTTGCTCCCCCCCAACGCTCATCGGCATTTACATTCCCTTGCCGCTCGGCATCACCAGTACCGCGAGATCCCCGACGCACTGGCTCGGACCCTGGAGATTGCCGGCCGCTGTTCATTTCGCCTGGATCAATTGCGGTATGAGTATCCGCGGGAATTGGCGCCGGCGGGCCTGACCCCAATCGACTTCCTCACGCAATTGACCTGGAAGGGCGCTCAAGCTCGTTTCCCCGAGGGTGTGAGTGCGAAGGTTCAACGGTTAATCGAACATGAGTTGGCATTGATCGGCGAGATGCAGTATGAGGCGTACTTCTTGACCGTTTGGGATCTTGTACGATTTGCACGCAGTCGTGGAATTTTATGCCAAGGCCGCGGGTCGGCTGCCAACTCGGCGGTCTGCTTTTGCCTGGGGGTCACCAGTGTCAACCCCGAAACCAGCGAGTTGTTGTTTGAGCGATTTATCAGCAAAGAACGGGACGAAGCCCCCGATATCGATGTGGATTTCGAGCACGAACGTCGCGAAGAGGTCCTGCAGTACCTGTACGAAAAATATGGACGACATCGCGCCGGGTTGGCCGCGACCGTGATCACCTATCGCAGTCGCAGCGCGATCCGCGACGTTGGGAAGGCATTGGGGCTGTCGTTGGATCGCGTCGACGCTCTGGCCAAACAGGTCGACGGGTATCACAATTGTGATGATCTCCCCGCCAGGTGCGAGACCGTTGGCATTGACCCTCACTCACGTACCGGTGCCCAACTCTGTTTTCTGGTGGATGAACTGTTGGGATTTCCCCGCCATCTGTCGCAACATGTGGGTGGCATGGTCATCACGGAAGGGCCACTCGATGAGTTGGTCCCCATCGAGAACGCAGCCATGGACGATCGCACGGTGATTCAATGGGACAAAAACGACCTGGAAGAATTGGGATTGCTCAAGGTCGATTGCCTGTGCCTGGGCATGCTCACCGCCATTCGCAAATGCTTCGGCCTGATCGAACAACATTACGAACGAAAACTGACGCTCGCTAATATCCCGGCCGAAGATGTTCGCGTCTATGACATGATTTGCAACGCCGATACCGTCGGTGTATTCCAAATCGAGAGTCGCGGGCAAATGAGTATGCTTCCTCGATTGAAGCCCCGTTGTTGGTACGACCTGGTCATCGAAGTTGCGATTGTCCGGCCTGGCCCCATCCAAGGTAATATGGTTCATCCCTTTTTAAGGCGTCGCAACGGCGAAGAACCTGTGGTCTATCCCAACGATGAAATTCGCCAAGTCTTACATCGCACGTTGGGTGTCCCCATTTTCCAAGAACAGGCGATGAAACTTGCCATCGTTGCTGCCGGTTTTACACCAGGAGAAGCCGACCAATTGCGTCGAGCCATGGGGGCCTGGCGAAAAACGGGAGTCATCGAAATGTTTCGAGAGAAACTGATGTTAGGCATGCGCGAGAAGGGACTCTCCGATGAATTTGCCGAACAAGTCTTTCGCCAAATCCGCGGGTTTGGAGAGTATGGGTTTCCTGAGTCGCATGCGGCTAGTTTCGCGTTGTTGGTTTACGTTTCAGCCTGGCTAAAACACTACTACCCCGCCGCGTTTGCCGCGTCGATCCTCAACGCCCAACCCATGGGTTTCTACGCCCCCGCCCAACTGGTCGCCGACGCCCAACGTCACGGGGTTGAGGTTCGCCCACCCGATATCAATGCCAGCGACTGGGACTCGATCCTCGAAGCAACTCATGATTCGGCCAGTTACGCATTGCGACTTGGATTGCGGCAAATCGCCGGACTCCCGTCAGCAGTGGGGGCAGCGATCATGTCAGCCCGCGACGAACTCGGCCCTTTCTTCACCATCGCGGAATTTGCGACACGGACGCAATTGGGGCAAGCCATGATTGCCCGGTTGAGCGAAGCCGATGCGTTTGCGTCGCTGAACCAAGATCGCCGGGAGGCGCTGTGGCAAGCCCTGGGCCAAGAACGCCGGCCGGTCGCTCAACCGTTGTTCGAAAGCCTGCCCCAAGAAGACGATCGTTTCGCGGCGTTGCTCCCCAAACGGGACGCTCAAGCAGAAGTGCACGCGGATTACCGCACCATCGGACTCTCTCTGAAAGCTCATCCGATGTCCTTTCATCGCGAACAACTCCAAACTCAGCGGGTGGTTCGAGCCAGCGACCTCAGCCGCGAACGCCCCAACTGCCAAACGCGTATCGCAGGTTTAGTGATCCTCAGGCAGAGACCTTCCACGGCCAAGGGGATCACGTTTGTCACCCTTGAGGACGAAACGGGGACCATTAACCTAGTTGTCAAACCCGATATCTGGGAGCGTCACTACCAACTCTGCCGCACATCCAGAGCGTGGCTGGCCCATGGAAAACTCGAAACGCGATCGGGTGTCACGCATGTGGTTGTCAATCGACTCGAGGACCTCAACGAATTGCTCCAGTCATTGAATCAGAAGTCACGCGACTTTCGTTAAATCATCCGGACTACCCGTTTGACGTCATTGTCAAAAGTGCAATCCTCTACTGTTCACCGGTAAGATTACAATTAAAAATAGTAACACTGAAGGCAACGGACATACTTATAGCAGACATTCAGATTGCGCGTGCAAACCATATGTATTGAACACAACGTCTCTGCTTCGTCTCTTTGCAATGCAAATTATCTGGAGAGGTTATTCCAATGTTACGAGTCATTCTTTGGGGTTGTTTTTTAATTTGTTTTGGGTCTCATCAAGAGTCGGAATGGCGGGCCGACGATGATACCTTCGACCCGTCCCTGCATTCGGTCGTCATTGGAAAAAATTCTTGGATCGGTGACCCATCCCCCTTTGTTTTGGCCGGGGTGAATCGCACTGGATATACGTATGCACAGAAAACAAATTATGCCGGGATGCCGGCTTCTGTCCAACTTTCACTGATGATCCCACTCGAGGGAGACGAGACTCAGCCACCAGGGGGTGGAATGCTGATGACGGACGCCGAACAAACAATAACGTTTCTTGAGCTGATTCGCAAAGGTATCGATTGCAAACCGGCAGATGCCTTCGAAGCAGTAGAAATCAAAACAGCAATGGCTGACACGAAGTGGGCGTTACGCCTGAATCGGGAGGATGGTAAGCACCTGATCGAACTCGTCGACAGCCAGGGCGACAAAGAAAAAGTGTATCAGTTTTCCGTCAACGCTTCGAAAAAGATGGTAGGCGCGATCGAACACTCATTAAAAAAACTTCTGGAAGAAGAAAAATCCCAAACCCCCTAGGCTCAATCGCCCCCCCAAATCAGCCGGCACGCGATAGCGTCCGGTTTTCCCCGTCGAACCGTGGACTATCTTCCGGCGGTTGGTGGGTCTAGAAATAGACCCTAAGTGCTAAGACGATCGATCCGACGTTGGTACGACCTAGACTCCCAAGCACGTTTTCGGAACCCACAAGTTGCCCGTGAAAACCAAGCCCTATCGTATTCACTTTGAGATTGACAAATCGACCCAGACCGCATGATGATCGGAGGCTTTGGACAACGGGGCCTCGGGTGAATCGGCAGTGGGCCAAAACACGCCGGCTTGGATGACCTTCAGTTTTCGCGATGGCAGCAGATAGTCAATTCGCAAATTGCCAACAGATCGGTCGTTGAAATCGCCCGTATCGAAAGCTGGATCGCCGCGGTGCTGGGCATTGTGCCCTCCCTGGATCGTCGCCGCTTCTTTTGCCCCCTCACTCATCGGACGTGGGTCTTGGAGATGCACCGAATCCAAAAGTTGACTGATCGCCCCATCACGTTGATCACCATCCAGGGGATCGGCGTTCAAATCTCCAGCAATCACAAACAGTGCATCCGCCGGCAGTCCACCCTTGTTTCCTGCGTCGTCATATATGTACTCGGCTGCACCAGGAGCAATGTAATCCTTCCAAAACCGAATTTCATCATGGTTTCGGGCCCCATTGCGATCTTCATCGCCATCAAAAACGGGAGGAGTGGGATGACAGACCAAAAAGTGAATCGAATTTCCATCAACTACAATGGGCACATCCCAGTGACTTTTGGACGACAACCGAAAAACCGATTTGATTTCGTCGCTATAGTATGGCTGACCGGTCGCAGGGATCCTTGGCCATAAACTATCGGACATATCAGCCCACAGAAACTTTTGAAACGTCCGGATCTGGTCGGCGGCAATCGGATACTTCGACAGCACCACCATTCCATACTGCCCAGGATGTCGCCCGAATCCAAACGCATCATCGGGTCCCCCCACCGTACCATCCTTGTTCAAATCCATCCCCGAATCGACTCCCGTGTTGACCGGAGCCGTATAAGAAAACGAATATTTCAAAGGCTCACATCCGCCCTGAGAAACTTCCAGATAATTTTTTTGAAACGATTTCAACGCTTCCTGTCCGGCGTCATAATCAAACTCATTGAGCAACACAACATCGGGACGCACGGTTTGCAAAACGGCTGCCACCTGACGAGCCTGAGGATGATCCACCGTTTTTAAATCTTCAATCAACTCACCCGCCTCCCCACGATTTAGCGAGCAATTGAAGGTGGCGAAACGAATCGACGTTGAATCTTGTGCAATGACGTGCGAGGTCGAATAAGTAACCAGATACGCTACGCCGAGCATCAGTATCCAACGCCACATCACCTGCAAGAACATAAGACTTTCCTTGATCGAATTAGTTTGAGATGATTCAGCGGAGAAGCGACTGCATCACGCGCTGGCATGCGGGTAAATATTCGCGCCCAAATAAATTTAAATGATTGAGTAAATGATACCATTGATACAAGGCAATGCGCCGCTGGCGGTCAAGTAGAGGCGGTAAAACCTGATCATAAGCTGTGAAGAATTCTTCAGAAACACCGCCAAAAAGTGAGAGCATTCCGAATTCGGCCTCGGCATGCCCCCAATAAACAGCCGGGTCGATCAACACCGGTCTCCCTTGAGCATCGCATAAATAATTGCCGCTCCAGAGATCGCCATGCAGCAACGCGGGGGCAACGGGCTCAAGCAACCATCGCTCCGCTTGCCGCACTAATCGGCTCGCATCCCAAAAAAAATCCCGCCCGATGCGGCATGAATCGAACGCTGCCTGCAACTGCGGCTCCAGTCGTTGCGTCAAAAAGAAAGGGATCCATTCGGCCTGCCACGAGTTGTGCTGGGGAGTCCGTCCCAAAAAATTGTCTGTATGATTACCAAAACATTGCTGAGGCACCACGGCTGCAGGATGCCCGAGAATCGAAGCCGCGTCGCGATGCAATATCGCCAATTGCCTGCCAAATCGTTGCATAAAGTCGGCTGGAGGCTTCAAAGAT
>JBGSIY010000950.1:0-4321 GCA_041742275.1 Pirellulaceae bacterium
GCCAGCGAAAGTGTGGCGTTGCTAAATTTAGGCTTCAAACGAAATGAAATTCAATCGCTGGAACCGGGATTCGCTATTACGATTTCCCATGGCAAAATTTCGATCGAGCCCTTTACCGATCAACGCTCAAAAGCCCATTGCTTTTTTGAGTGGATTTATTTCGCCAACGTCGCCAGTACCCTAGACAATCGAAGTGTCTACTTGGCTCGTAAGGCATTGGGAGCAGAATTGGCCAGGATCGAACGGGAAAGTCCTCTCTTTGAAATCGATGATGACACCATTGTGGTTCCCGTTCCGGACACCAGCAAGGCTGCGGCCGACTCCATGGCGTATGAATTGGGCATTCCCTCACTCGAAGGCCTAATCCGAAATCGATACAGTGGACGTACCTTCATCGAAAACTCCCAGGAAGCCCGCGCTCGGCGGGCCAAGACCAAGTATACGCCTCTTTACGAAATTTTAAACAACAAAAAAGTAATCCTTGTTGAAGATTCCATCGTCCGATCAACAACCATGCTGGCATTGTTGCAGCGAATTCGTGAGGAGGGTGGAGCTCGTGAGATTCATGTTCGTGTCGCTTGTCCTCCCATTATTGCTCCCTGCTTTTATGGAATCGACATGTCTTCCATTCGCCAATTGTTTGCCCCGAAGTTCAAACAGGCGGGTGAAAAAATGACACCGGAAATCGAAGCGAAAATGGCTTTAGCGATGAAAGCCGACACGCTCCGCTACCTGCCCATAGAGTCCATCGCTTCCGCCATCGGTTTCAAATCCAGCGAACTATGTCAGGCCTGCATTACGGGAAACTACCCAACTCCTGCGGGAACGGAACTGTATCAAATCGATTTGGCCAACCAGGATCAACCGGCAGACGCCGATACCGATCGCCGGGCCTTCGATCCCATGCATTTACAACACGCGCCTTCTTAGTCCCAATCGCCTGGAGCGCCCCTAGCGAGAGCCGAATGATAAGGCGATGTTAAATCGGCTGCCTGCAACAATGCCG
The DNA here is from genome assembly GCA_041742275.1 of Pirellulaceae bacterium. Taxonomy (GTDB): domain Bacteria; phylum Planctomycetota; class Planctomycetia; order Pirellulales; family Pirellulaceae; genus BJ22. The sequence goes on from JBGSIY010000950.1 coordinate 1,007, forward strand.
CGGACAATGGTTTTAGTCGGCTCAGACTAGACAAACTACTTAGGACCGCTCGATAAATAAATGTCGGTTTTAGCTCTGCGAACGATTGAAAAATTTTTCTTATGCAGAGTAAAAGGCGACAGTTAAAATTCGGTTGATGCTTAGTGCATGGTGCATGGTGCATGGTTGAAAAAACGGGGGTCATCAGACGTCTCTAGTCTCCAAATGAAGCTCCTGCCGGAACTTGTATTTCAGCGGCGATAGCCGCGGCAGCACATAGCTGCGGGTATCACCCGCAGATATGGCGCCCCCATCAATCCACCTCAGCGGCGATAGCCGCGGCAGCAAATTCGTCACGGGTCGCAATCCGCGGATTTCTGTCGCCCCTTCGGGGCTTTGAGTTTGGATGGGGGCGATTATCCGCCGGTTATCACCGGCGGCTAGGTGCTGCGACCGCTTCGCGGCCAAGAGGCATACCCGCAAACCAATTTAGACGCGACAAGCGAGTGGCACGCTAATTCTTAGTTGTCAATCCGAGCTCCCGGTGAGGTGAACTCGGAGGCGAGCAGACGGGTTCGCGTGTTGTGCCACGTGTGTGGCGGAGGCGAGCGGTTAGGATCGTTCGATAAATAAATGTCCGTTTTAGCTTTGCGAACGATCGAATTTTTTTTCTTTTGCAGAGCAAAAGGCGACAGTTAAAATTCGTTTGATACTTAATGCAGACCCCACCTGCCGGTCAGTACCAACGTCACGTTGCAATACTTAATTCCCAGAGTTTATTCCGGGCTTCCCGGTGGTTTCGAGTAGTCGGCATCACAGTTCCAGCAAACGGAAAAACCAGCGTCAACGGTTTCGCCGCATTGGCATTCCCACTCCGGAATCGTGATCTCGTCGTTACTATTCATGGCGAGCCAGCGAGTCTTTATTGACAATGCCGCCTCAACGTCGGATTGCAACACTAAGACTTCGATCCAAAATGCGCTGGAGGGGCCCGCAATGGTTGCTCCAAGAATTGTAGTTGTCTCATTTCCAATGCGGGCCGAAATTCCGTGTTCCGTAAGCTCATTTCGGAATAGGTGAGCATCTATGGAATTGTCAAACGTTGAAAGCACGATTAGTTTGTCGGCATCAGACTTCGATTCTGCCGCGTTGCCGATTGGGTTCTCTGCGCGAGTATTAAGTATTTCCGTTTTTGGCGGCTCATAGGGATTCTGGTCTTCCAGTTTCTTCATGCAGCACCTAGTTTCAGTCGGGTAACTCTGTGTTCAACATTGAGTTGAAGATTGCCCTGGCGAGCCGATTTTAGAAGCCGTTGTACGGCGGTACGCGGTCGCCTCGATTGGTGTTGAACTGATTTTGAGTGGCCTCAGAAAGCGGGCGATCGAAGCCCAAAGGACGACCCCCGACGATGGCTGGCGCTACGTCGTTGTTGGGAAACGGGTCATGCATCACCGCTTGACTACGCTGCATTTCAATCGTGCCCGGCGGCTGAAATTTTGGCAACCAGTAACAGCCCGATTGCAGTAAAGCCAAAACGTTCACCAACCCCAAAAACCATGCGATCTTCGAACGAGACGCCACACGGCAGGAAGTCAAGGCACGAAGGCGAACGAATCCCGACATTTGATGGCTCCTAAATTTTAGCACGCGATCACTTTATCAACCCTAAACAAGTCCCGAGCTTTTTTTCGTTCCGGAGGGTAGGCTTTGGAACTCCAGGCGCGAAGCTCAGTTGCGGGTGCTAGCGTTACTCAATCGTGCGATCAGGAACCTCAATCTGTAAAATCGTGGAGTCGCTCCCCATTTCAAACTCAAAACCTGACGTTGAACAAGGCAATAAAATCGTTTTGGCCACCCCAAACCCTTGGCCTTCAATCCGGATTTCCCCGTGGACCACGACGATTAGTTCGCATCGATCCGAACTCCCCAAAACAAAATGATCTCCAGTGCGCCAACGCCGGATACGAAAGAAGGGACTCTCTACCAACAGCTCCCCCCCGCCAGCTAGGGGACGCGGAACTTGGGGCTGGATCGGCCCCCGCTTAAAATCAGTGACCTCCAACGCTGCCTCAATATGCAACTCCCTTGGCTGACCTGTTGGCCCCAAGCGGTTCCAATCGAAGACGCGGAAGGTAGTATCGCTGGCCTGTTGGACTTCCAAAATCAGCAGCCCTGCACCGATGGCATGTTGAGTCCCCGCCGGAATATAGATGCAGTCACCGGACTTCGCAGCAAACGAATGGAGACAAGTGGCAGTTTCTCCGCGAATGATCGCCGATTCAAACTGGTTGCGGCTCACATTGGACTTTAATCCAGCATAGATCATCGATTCGGGTTGACAGTCAACGACGTACCAGGCCTCGGATTTCCCCAGATCTGGTGGCGTTAATTGTGCCCCTTGTTGGTCGTTGGGATGCACTTGAACGGAAAGTGTCTGGGAGGCATCTAAAAATTTGATCAGCAGGGGGAAATGTCCTTTTAATTGGTCTGGCAAATGTGTCTCATTCATTTGCTTCCAAACCACATCCCCCAAGAGATTTTCTTTATAGCAGGAAATCAATTCGTTCAAGGACTTCCCGGCCAGGGGTCCATTGGATACTTGGCTTTGGGCCTTTTGGTGATCGACGATTTCCCAGCTTTCAGCCCAACTTCCCGGCCCAGTGGACTTGCCCAATTGTCGGGACAAACGCTCGCCTCCCCAGAGGTAATTTTGAAAAATCGGTTGAAACAAGAGTGGGTACAATTCAGGATGAGTTGCTGGCATGATAAATTCAGACTCTCGTCGGTGTTGGTGTTCAGCCTCAGTAAATCAATCATTTAGCGAAACTTCTCGCTGAAAGCCACACTATTCCCATCGTGGGAATTCAGGTAGATGCGGCATTTCCTACGGATACTCAGTCATGTCGGGACTGGCGTGGCGACCGGAAAGGCGCCGGTTGTTGCACGCAGAAGCACTCGCACCCGTTTATGGGGTTTGAATGCGATTTCGGCAAAAAGACTCGTTTGTAATCAGCAAGAACGCGCCATTTTGAAATACATTATTCAATTGACGGCTGGACGTTACAACACCCTCGGACTTTGAGTTATCCTATATCCATGCGGTTTGTCTGGTTGTCCTAGATTAGGGGCAGCCCGTGTCAATTGGACATTGCATACCCCTCTGCCTCGTTGGTACGATCGGTTAAAGAGGCGTTAAAGGCCTGTAAAAATTCAGTTTTACGTTTATTCGCAATTTTGGAAGGCAGGGATTCTTGTCATCACATTCATCGACAGCAGATCGCAATCCGATGGGTCGCGGCCAACAAGGCCTGTTTGAAAACACCCGGATGTCGTTTG
>JBGSIY010000951.1:0-3476 GCA_041742275.1 Pirellulaceae bacterium
GCTGAGGCATTTGGTCTGTTGTTGCAATACAGGCGGCCGCTGAATTTGATCTGCAACGGTTCAGGACGCGACAGCCTTCATTTACAAACAACGCTGGCGTGTTCGCTTTTAAGTCGAGGACCGGAGCGGGGCCTGTTCGTACTGTTAGCTTTCGTCGCTGGCTCGCATCCAGGGAGTCAGGCACACGTCATAGCTGCACAATTCGCCCGGTTGGAAATAGAGGGCAATCTCGCGGGCGGCGGCATCGGGTCCGTCCGAGGCGTGAACTAGGTTCATCTGGCGACTGCTGCTGAAGTCGCCACGGATAGTCCCGGCGGCTGCTTGGAGACCATTGGTCTTGCCAAGCATATCGCGAACGACTCGAATCGCCTCCAGGCCTTCGAGAACCATGGCAACGACCGGAGCGCCAGTGATGAACGATTCTAAAGCTGGATAAAAGGGTTTGGAAACGTGCTCGGCATAATGCTGTTTCGAGAGTTCCGGTGTCACCTGCATGAGTTTCATAGCAACAATGTTCAGAGCTTTATCCTCAAAACGAGAAATAATTCGGCCGATCATGCGACGTTGAACGCAATCTGGCTTCAACAGGATCAAAGTTCGTTCCATTAAAATAGTGCCTTTTCGATTAAATATTTAAAAGAGTATGTTTTACGAACACAAAAAACTTCCAACGCCCCGAGAACGGCGGGCGAGGATCCCCTGGGATCGGGCACCACTAACCATTGCATAAGGGTGGCATGGTTGCCCAGATCGCGGCTCAAACTCCGACGTTCGCCATGCCAAGCCGCCGTGTCGCCTCGCAAAACCGCCGAATTGTAACAGAAAATTCCCCCTTTCGAAAACCGGGAACCTATGGCAAACTACTGGGTAGACTTCCGTGAAAATCACTGGAAATCCCGGGAAAAAGGAGATTGGATTCACTAAGGTTGCGATCGAGTTCGATCGGTCGCTTTGTCGCAGGTATTTAAAAGGCCGCTCGATGCGATTCCGCGGCGAGACCCTGAGAGGCGTGTGCGAATTCGATACGTGGATTTGCAACCGGTTGTGATAAGACCTCCCATTGTCAAAAGTGTAAACTCCGCTCGCCGTTTGCGGTTACAGTAACGGGGCGACGGAATGCCCAATCAAAACGTTTCTGCTCCATCTGCTCTGGTTTTTGCACCGAAAGCAGTTCGGGGTCCTGAAACATAAAAAAAAACCTTTGGGCGGCATGATTATTGAGATGTCACCTTAAGCATTCGTTCCGGGAAGCACACGATCCGGGAAGCATTCGATCGGGGGAAATCGCTGGATTTCTCCAACCAAAATAGCTCTTAACCTGCGTTCCCAACTTTGCCGATTAAATCTAAATTAATGGGTGAGTGTGAGTTCAGTCGAGATGCGTTATCCCAAAATTCAATAGCTCAATTTAAATTCAATCTAAGATCGGTCGGTCACAACGATGTCCTCAGCCCCCATGGAATTTCTAGCAACTGGCAAACCGCAGGAATCAGTCTCAGGAGTAACGGTTCGATTGGCAGGGGATTCGGGCGATGGAATGCAACTGTTGGGAACGCAGCTCACGAATGTTTCCGCCATGGCAGGGAACGACGTCGCCACTTTCCCCGACTTTCCGGCAGAGATTCGGGCACCTCGGGGGACGCGGGCGGGAGTGAGTGGCTTCCAAGTCCACTTTGCGTCAGAAGAGATCTTCACGCCTGGCGACGGCCTGGATGTTTTGGTCGCCATGAACCCAGCAGCCTTGGTAACCAACCTCGCCGACTTGAAAAAGTCAGGTATTTTGATACTCAATTCGGACAGTTTTGAATCGAAAGATTTGAAGTTAGCCAAGTTGGAAGTTGATCCTCGTCTAGCTGAGTCGATGAAAGATTACCGCGTGATCGAAGTTCAAATGACAACCTTGACCCGTGGAGCGGTAGAGGGGACAGGATTGTCAATGAAAGAGGCCGATCAATGCAAAAACTTTTTTGCGATGGGGTTGGTGTTTTGGTTGTATGGCCGCGACGTTTCTCCGACAGTACGTTTCATCGAGAGTAAGTTTAAAAACAAGCCCGCGTTTTTAGCAGCGAATAAATCAGCATTGATGGCGGGGTGGAACTACGGCGAGACGACAGAACATTTCGCATCGACCTTTCAGGTTCCTGCCGCCAAATTGAATCCGGGAACATATCGAAATGTGATGGGCAATCAGGCCTTGGCCTGGGGCTTGATGACGGCTGCCAAGTTGAGTGGAAAAGAGTTGTTTTTGGGAAGTTATCCCATCACACCTGCCAGTGATATCTTGCATGAGTTGAGCAAGTATAAAAATTTTGGCGTGCGAACGTTTCAAGCCGAAGATGAAATTGCCGCTATCTGCTCCATCATTGGTGCGGCGTTCGGCGGTGCCATGGGGGTAACGACCAGCAGTGGCCCCGGTATTGCCTTGAAAGGCGAAGGGATCGGGTTGGGAATCATGCTGGAGTTGCCGTTGATTGTCATCGATGTGCAGCGAGGTGGTCCGAGCACGGGCTTGCCAACAAAAACCGAACAAGCGGACTTGTTGATGGTCATGTTCGGCAGAAACGGAGAGTCTCCGATGCCCGTGATTGCCGCGCGAAGTCCCGCCGACTGTTTCAATGCTGCCATAGAAGCCTGGCGGGTCGCGACTCATTTCATGACTCCCGTGTTCCTGCTGTCCGATGGTTATATTGCCAACGGTGCGGAACCGTGGAAGATCCCGAACCTGCAAGACCTCGCCCCGATTGAAGTTCATCATCCGGGCCCCAAAGAAAATGGGGCTGTTTTTCATCCTTACAAACGTGATGAAAATTTGGCTCGGCCATGGGCGCTTCCTGGCACCGCAGGCCTGATGCACCGCATCGGCGGATTGGAGAAGGAAGACGTGACGGGCAATGTGAGTTATGACCCCAAAAATCATCAACACATGGTCCACACTCGCGCGAAAAAGGTCGCCAATGTGGCGAACTTCATTGCCCCGCTCGAAGTCATGGGAGCGGAGGACGGATTGTGGGTGTGGAGTTGGGGGGGAACTTACGGGACCTGCCATACTGCCGTCAGTCGCGTGTTGGCCAAGGGGAAACGGGTGGCACACGCCCATCTGACGTGGCTTAACCCCTTCCCCAGGAACTTGGGTGAGGTGTTGGCTCGCTACGACAACGTTTTGATTCCTGAATGGAACCTGGGGCAGTTGAGAATGTTAATCAACAGCCAATTCCAAATCGGTGCCATCGGGTTGAACAAAGTCCAAGGGAAACCGTTTTCGGTTACAGAAGTTCAAGAAGAAATAGAACGATTGGCATAGCAACCAATGACTGCGTGCCGGAACCCGGGTGCCGAAGATTTTGGTCTGGAAGGCTGAGGAGTTTGTTCTTCGTGGACGCTTCATCGTGGAGAAGCATTCGAGGACTTGTCGCCCATCAACTGAGCCAGTAAATCGAGAACAGTTTAGATTGACGAGATTCATTTTAATTTTAAGT
>JBGSIY010000952.1:0-2439 GCA_041742275.1 Pirellulaceae bacterium
CTCCGATAATCAATTTGACACGATTGCCAAAGTCCTAGAAAAATTGCGCCATGTGAATCGCCGATTGCATCAGTCCGATGAGAATAAAGGTGAGGCGAGTAACCTGGCGAGCATAAAGCCGAACGGACTGGCAATTGTTTAATGCTTGACACGAACTGCAGTACCAGCTGCGTTCGATTTTTAGATCCAATTAGATTGTTGAACACTCTTACGACGCGTGCCGTAAAGAATAATGTATGAGCTCTTTCCCCATCACGAATCTGATTCTGAAAAAAAGGGCCGAGGGGTTCACTTGCCCCTCAGCTCGCGTTGTGTTAGTTTGAAGTTGGGTTCCGTGGTTTTAGAAAGGAACATTGATGCAAATCGAAGTCAGTACCGACAAAAATATTGAGGGTCGCCAAGAGATTATCGCTGAGGCCAAAAGCGTCATCAACGATCGATTGGGGCGTTTCAGCCATCGACTTACTCGAATCGAGGTTCATTTATCGGACGAGAACAGCAAGGAGAAGTCGGGATCCAGTGACATGCGCTGTTTGCTCGAGGCCCGCGTGGCAGGTAGGTCACCCATCGCCGTGAGCGAAAATGGATCGACGTGGTCGCAAGCTCTCGATGCGGCGGCCAAGACACTTGAAAAAAAGCTGAAACGAACTCTCGATCGCTTGGATGACACCAAAGGCCAGACTTCTTATGCCGGTGAGCAATAGGGTACAAAAAATGGCTTACCCAAAATAACCATAGCGAGCCATCCCCGACCTTCAAACCGACAACATATTTCAATACGACAACGGACAGTGCTCAGCAAATGAAGCTGAAATGATCAATATCTTCATTTAGACTCGGTGGTATTTACAATGAAACAATTTACACAAGACCAATTAAAGGTTCTGATCGACGCCAACGATGCTCCTTGTATCTCGGTGTACCTGCCAACCCACAGACGGCATCCCGATAATCTACAAGATCCTATCGTTTATCGAAACCTAATCCGATCGGTGGAACAGAGTTTGCACGGAAATTTTGACCCCGCAGTCTACCAGCCGTTGCTGGAGAAGTTCTCTGCGATATCTCATGATGTCGAATTTTGGAATCATCGCACTGACGGTCTCGCCATTCTTGGCTCGTCGAAACATTTTGAAGTATTTGACCTGCAACGATCCGTTCAGAAGCTTGCTGTGGTTGCCGATAGTTTTCATATCAAACCGTTGATCCGCATGATGCAGGCTACGGACCGATATCAAGTCCTGGGGATCAATCGTCATGAAGCGAAACTGTATGAAGGCAATCAAGACGCGATTGATGAGATTGAACTGGCAGCCGGCGTTCCCAAAAACATCGAAGAGGCACTGGGAATGGAGCTGACAGAACCGCATCTGACTGCTGCCTCGTACGGCGGGTCGGGTGGTCCCAATTCCGGTCATGGCTCCCCCTCAATGCACCATGGACACGGTAGTAAAAAAGACGAAGTCGATATCGATAACGAGAACTTTTTTCGTGCTATCGATCGGGCGATACTCGAGCATCACTCACGACCGACAAATTTGCCATTGTTAATAGCTGCTTTGCCGGAACATCATGCCATGTTTCGCAAAGTAAGTCATAATCCGTTTTTACTTGAAGATGGTGTCGACTACGACCCTGCTTCTATCTCAAACGAACGACTACGCGAGGAAGCGTGGCGGGTCATCGAACCCCAATATTTGCAAAAGTTGGAATCGCTGAAAGACGATTATCAACTGGCGGCATCGAAACAACTGGGTTCCGCTGATTTATCTGACATAGCCAAAGCACTGATTAACGGTCGCGTTAGTAAGTTGATGGTTGAGTCAGGTCGGCAGATACCGGGACGAATAGACGCCGCTTCCGGAAAGATCGAGTTCGGAGAATTACAAAACCCTGAATTCGATGATCTTTTAGACGATTTTGCCGAGCTGACAATCAAAATGGGGGGCGAAGTGAAGGTGGTTCCTGCCGAACAATTGGGGACTCAAACCGGTGCAGCAGCAATCTTCCGATTCTAAAACTGCAATGAATTCAAACACTCGTGTCCGAGACCGTGAAACGTCTCGGACTTTTCGAACTGAATATCGTTGAACTAAACTTGCTCGCTTCAAAATCGTGCGACGATTCGAAGCCAACTTCAGCTCGATAGGGTGGCAGACTGTCTTTCATTCCCATTGCAGATGAAATTTTCTCGCTTGTCAACTGCACCGATCACCTGGCAAAAAGACTGGGGGCGCGATGCAGCGCGATTGAGCTGACAGTGTAAGATCGAGTCTTGAATTAGCGTCAGCCGTGATTCCAACCGGACAAGCTCCCCCTGAAAATCCCTTCAATACTAGTAGAGCAATAAAGTGCCAAAGACGCAATCAATTACCTTTGAAGCAATAAAGTGAGGAGCAATAAGGTGGGTGGCACCGAAATCTGTTGCGAAATCTGAAT
>JBGSIY010000953.1:0-2318 GCA_041742275.1 Pirellulaceae bacterium
ACCCCTAAGTATACAAAAAAACGGCCCAAGAGTCGGCCCCAACGCAAGTGTCGGCCCGATGGGTTTCCTTTTCAGTGGCTCCATCTGGGAATGTGGGATTCATGAGTTTGCAAGTGGTGGATGGAGGGCGGTTGAAATTGACTTGGCCGGCAAATGACTTCAAGTCGTTGAAAGCTAGCTTTCTCCGCCATTTGCAAAGGTAATGCCAACAAGTCGTTTCCATAAGACTCCTCTCGAGCTATCAGGATTTGCCGCCAAAGTATCCTGTTCAGATTAGGTAAAAAATGTCGATATGGAAACAGATGCGCTAGGTTGCTACACTCCGCTGAGTTTTTGTAGTTTGCCTGACCCGTCGTTGACCGTCAGTTCCGTGAACCCTTAATTTCACTCATGCGAAATGCTCCTGTTAAGTTAACGAACCAAAGCCAACGCCTGTTTTTATGGTGCGTCCTGGTCGCGGTCGTGACTTGCTGCGGGTGCACTTCATTTAATCAAAAAACATTAAGAGGGCATCTCCTCTCGGAGAAATTTTTGCGAGATGCGAAGGTGTTCAGTCAACAGGGGCAACTAAAAAGTTCCGAAAAATCTCTTTTGGAATCGATTCGCCACGAGCCTAAAAATTCGGACGCCTATCAACAGTTGGCCGAGTTCTATATTGAGCAAGGCGATTCCAAACGAGCGATTGACCAACTTAATCGAGCGGTCGAAGCGGATTGTGGTTGCCCTCAAATACATACTCGATTGGGTGAATTGTATTTGCAATCCGGTCAACTATTGTCAGCCAAAAGGCATTCGGAAATTGCCCTGGAGTCCACCTCTATCCTCACAGAACCATGGGTACTGGCGGGTGACATTGCGGGTGCCCAAGGGGAATGGTCGGAATCTCTGGCCGCCTATCATCGTGCCCTCGATTGCGGCGGCAGCGAATTGACGGTTTCGCTGAAGATCTGTGAGTTGTACAGCAAAACCAATCGGCCGCTACGTGCATTATCAACCATGGAACGTCTGTTGGCTGACTACCCCGAGCATTTGGCGCCACAAGAGGCGCTCGTCGCTCATGGAACATTGCTAACGGAAATGAAGAATTACCATAAAGCAATAGAACAACTGGAACGTGCCGTTGCGAGGGAGGCAGCGCCCCCCGAAGCCTATTTGCGACTCAGCAACGCGTTGTTATTGTCTGGCCAAGTTGATCAGGCTCGTAGAACCTTGTCGGTCGCCCAAGGCGAGTTTCCCGATCTGCCGGTTTTTGGGGATTTGCTGCGGCAATCTGGGGTTTCCGAGGATGAACGCCTAACCGAATTAAAACGCGACTTCGAGTAGTCTGCAGTTGCCCATCCGCGGCGCAACGTCTGTTGCTCAAGGCATGATGGCGCGATGTTGACCGTCATAATCGGTGTGATCGAACGCTCATTCGATTTCCCTTCAGGTTTCGTCGAACCTATACCTAGGATGACGGCGTGGCCTTATGTTTTCACTCTGGCAGAACGTCGATTCCGGCAACAGACTATCTCCAGCGTTTGAGGATTCGAAAATGAGCACTGATTCATCCCCTGCCAACGCCGTCGGCTCGTCTGCGCTTCCCTCCAACGACGCCTTGCCGCTCGTGGATCGTCGAGTGAGCGGAACGGAACGGAAGAGCAGTGGCTTCGAACGCCGGCAATTTTCTAATAGTTATCGCGAGTTGTCTCCCCCGGCGAAAGAACTGGCCGAAGCGATTGACAACTATAAGATGCTGCATCGTCGACGATTTATCAATTTCGAAGAAATGCTCGCCATCATCGTTAGCCTGGGTTACAAAAAATAGACCCGTGGTTTTAGCGCAGTGGTTTTTGCGTGGTTCAAGATAAATGGATCAAAGGGCAGGTGCCAGTGTCGGCATGTCCTGAATGCCTCCATGGCCGAGAAATTTTCGCGAAACGGAATACGATTTCAGAAGCCGATGACCCAATTTTAAATCTGGCTGTCGGATAACAACTTGATCCGAGAGTGGCGACGAGCAAGACTCAATTGGCGTCTGGGGACCAAATGCTGAGCCAAGAAATGATTGGGTAGGATTTTATTTTGCCGGCTCAAACGGTACGTTATTTGGTTGAGGGTACTGCTCCAAATTAACTCTTCGACAGTAGCCATCGCTGGTTCACAACGAGGCGCATGGATACTAGAAATTTCCACGAGATCACCGAGTTGAATTCCGTTGAAGGGAACCTCTCGCCACAGGCAGGGACGAATTCGAAAACACAAGTTGCCATAAGTGGCAATTTGAAATTCTTCTGATTCGGTGGATGCGTCCAGAGAGAGGATGCGCGAGCCCGGGA
>JBGSIY010000954.1:0-1584 GCA_041742275.1 Pirellulaceae bacterium
TATCTCGGACTGTCTAAGCTTATCAAGTAAAAAAGAGGCCGCTAGTCGACACGACTCACTTGCCTCTTTCCTAGATTTTTCGGTAGTTTTTCACGCTCCGAATCGATTTCATCTGCGACATCGTTTTTGGATTTAACAGCGTTTTTGCAACAGCGTCGTGAACTAGCTTGGCCGCGTTAGCAGTTCCTGCAAGGTCGATCGAAAAAATCGCCGCTTCGATCCCTTCGGCAGTTCGCTGTTGGAAGCCCAGAAACTGTGCGATTTTTTACTCTGATTTCTGACGCGGCCCACTGCCTGACGCGACCCACTGTGTCGTGCTCACTGTGTTGTGCTCACTGTGTTGTGCTCCGCGATTTACCAAATTGCCCGAGCAAAGAATAACCTTAGAGTTGCCGTTGGATTGACTTGCGTCTCACTCGGTCCCTGGCTCTTGGTGCCGTCCTTTAATCCGTTAGGCTAACATCGTTTCGAGTTTGGGAGTTGATTTCACGAACTTCTGCATAAAGTCCGCGGGGTTGCTGTCGTTCAACGCGTCACCTTCGCAAAAGAAAGTTACCAGATCTGCCGCTTCCTCTGCGGAAAAGTATCGTTCCACACTGTTGACGAATTTGTCTTTCATCAACGGGACCCCCTCCTCACGGCGACGCAAATGCCCGACAGGAAAGTAGACTTCGACCGATTCCGTGCTCGATCCATCATTGAAGAATACTTGAATGCAATTGGGGATCGCTCGCTGTTGCGGATCATAGTAGGCTCGCGTGTATTCTTCATTTTCAATAACGACCATTTTGCTACGCAACGCGTCAATTCGCGGGTCGGCGGCCACCGAGTCTTCGTAGTGGTCAGCGTTGAGTTCTCCAAAGATCAATCCGATGGCGGCCATGTATTGAATGCAGTGGTCTCGATCGGCGTAATTATTCAAGGGGCCTTTTTTGTCGATGATCCTCACACCTGGTTCTTGAGTTTGCATTTCGACCCGATCGATGTCCGCCAGTTTATCTTTCACCGCGGGGTGCAAAACGATCGCGGCTTCGACTGCCGTTTGAGCATGAAACTCCGCTGGGAACGAAATTTTGAAGAGCACGTTTTCCATCACATACGAATCTAAGGGACGAGACAACACCACGGATTTGCCATTGAATAATACGTCTTGGAAACCCCACTTTGGAGCCGACAACGCAGTTTGGTAGCCCATCTCTCCCGTTTTGGCAATCAGTGCCAGACGAACGGCACGACTGGTCGCATCCCCCGCCGCCCAACTTTTGCGCGAACCCGTGTTGGGAGCGTGTCGATAGGTTCTGAGAGCACCCCCATCAATCCAGGCATTTGAGATGGCGTTTTGAGTCTGTTCCAAAGTGCAACCCAGGAGGTGGCTGGCGACAGCCGTGCTGGCGATGCGAACCAACAGAACGTGGTCCAATCCGACCCGATTAAAGGCATTCTCCAACGCAATAATACCCTGAATCTCGTACGCCTTGATGCCCGCCGTGAGGACGTCTCGTACGGTGAGCGGTCGACGTCCCGTGTCGCCAGCGTTGCGGTTGAGATAGTCCGCACAACTCAGGATGGCCGCGAAGTTGTCCG
>JBGSIY010000955.1:0-2158 GCA_041742275.1 Pirellulaceae bacterium
AAGAGGAGTTGGGCGTGATCACGGGCGAGCTGTTAGGCTATTTCGAATATTCCCAATTGGTCCTGCGTCTTTCACCCCGCTTGCGTGAGCGATATGGGGATTGATTCCGAGAGAACAGCCCGTTCGGCCTCAGGATAAGCGGTTTTGGAGGGCATAAATTGACAGCAAGAAACAGTCAAAATGCTCCATTTGGAACCCATGACCTGTCGCTGAAAACAGGGATTTCGGACATAATGGAGACGGGGTCCCTTTTTTAATTTGATGGTTGGAAAGGGCGGTAGCCCAACCGGAATCGTACCGTCTCAGGAGATTTAGGGTTTGCCGAAGTTGCCCCAAAACCGGTAGACTCCCATTCGTTGAGGACAGAGTGCCAAACGCCCAGATTCCCTGCAAGCATTCAGAAACAAACCGCTTTAAGTTATAAAACGTGATGAATCAAACCACCACAACAACCCATTCGGTAAAAGACGAAATCGTGAATCGCAAAAAACGGGGGGTCCCCGAGGGGACATGGATTCAATGTCCGGGATGCAAGATCGCCGTCTTTCGCAAGGAAGTCGAAAAGCGACTGAACGTCTGTCCCGAATGTGACTACCATTTCTATGTCTCTGCGATGCAACGGATTGAACAAGTCTTGGACGAAGGGACCTTTGAGGAGCTGGACAGTAACCTAACGTCTGCTGATCCACTGGAGTTCACTGATAGCCGACCCTACAAAGAACGATTGGTGAGTGAGCAAAAAAAGACGGGCTTGAAGGATGCGATTCTCACAGGAACCGGGATGGTACGCGCTCGCCGAGTGGCGATTGGCATCACCGACTCCGCTTTTATCATGGGGAGTATGGGGTCGGTGGTGGGTGAGCGGCTCACTCGTTTGATTGAAACGGCCATTGAACGCAAACTGCCGCTGATCATTATCAGTGGATCTGGCGGTGGAGCTCGCATGCATGAAGGGATCTTGTCGCTCATGCAAATGGCCAAGGTCTCGGCGGCATTGGCCCGATTAGATTCGGCTGGCGGTTTGTATATTTCCGTTCTGACCAACCCGACCATGGGGGGAGTGGCTGCCAGTTTTGCCTCCTTGGGAGACGTGATATTTGCCGAGCCCAAGGCGTTGATTGGTTTTGCGGGGCCTCGAACAATCAAGGCGACAATTCGCATCGAATTGCCCGAAGGCTTTCAAACCAGCGAATTCCTACTGAAGCATGGTTTTGTGGACCGGATTGTGCATCGCGAGCGATTAAAAGCGGAAATTGCACGAACGATTGACTATTGTGGGAAATAGGACGCCGTCGTCTTCCTGCCCAAAAAACGGCCTCACGTATACCGCCCGAGATCCAAAAAAGAAACCAGAACGATTCGGGCGCCCATCAAGGCTTTGGCCAAAATAATCATTGCTTCGAGTTGTTGTGCTCCGTTTGAAATTATTAAGGAACAGCCATGGGATTGTTGGATCGCTTCAAGGCGATGTTTAAAGCGAAAGCGAAGCCGTTGGATGTTTCGGCTCGGTTTCGTCTGGACCGACATGCCTTCGCAGGAACCATGTCCAAGTTTCACGTCGCTACCGAAATCAGCACCGGTAAAGTCTACGGCATCAAATTGCTTGACAAAGAAAAACTGGCTCTGTTTCGCGATCGTTTCAAAGGTCTTGATCGACCGGAAGAAGGCGAAATTGGCATGGCCATCGACCATCCTCGTGTCGCAAAAACGTACGAATTTGGAGTGACCACAACCGGCGTGGAATATATCCTGATGGAGTACATTGACGGCCCGGGACTCAATACGATCTTGCGTGAACCGGATGAGCAGTTGTTGCGTAATCGCCTGGCATTGATTCGACAAATGGCCGAAGGCGTTCAGGCAGTGCACGATGCGGGTTTCATTCATCGCGATATTTGCCCTCGCAATTTTATCTGCTTCAATGATTACACTTGGTTGAAACTGATCGACTTCGGTCTGACCGTCCCTAACACGGCCAACTTTCGATTGGCTGGAAATCGGACGGGCACACCGCAGTACATGGCTCCCGAGATCATTCGGCGTCGGCCGACGGATGAGCGGGTCGATATTTTTGCGTTTGGGGTGACGATCTATCGTTTTTTGGCGTTGGAGCATCCGTGGGGTTCCACCGATGTCACAGCGATGGCCGCCTTGAGTC
>JBGSIY010000956.1:0-4836 GCA_041742275.1 Pirellulaceae bacterium
TCATTTGTGGCGATGAAGGTGTTTGGTGTTGATGCAAACATTATGTCCCTGGCGGGAATTGTCATTGCGATTGGAACGATGGTGGATATGGGAATCATCGTGTTGGAAAATATTTACGACGGATTAGCAGAATGGGAACAACAAGGCTCTCCAGGAGGTGACCGACAGCGAATGCAAGTGATTGAAAACTGTGCGAAACAAGTAGTCCCGGCGGTCGTGACGGCTGTCAGCACCACGGTTGTTAGTTTTTTGCCCGTATTTTTTTTAACGGGGCGCGATGGTCGTTTGTTCACCCCGATGGCTTGGACCAAGACCTTTGCTCTGGTTGCGAGTTTGATTGTCGCAGTGGTCGTTGTGCCGATGTTGTGCCGCGTCTTGTTGCGTTCGTCACGTTGGAAATGGGGACCCTCGCTGACGATTGCCATCGCGACGGGAATGTTAGCTGCCGGACTGGCTCATTTTGTCTGGCGGGACTATTTACAGCACACCCTGGGTTTTGAGCCGGCGCTGAATTCGGCTTTGGCGGGACTCTGCGGCGGTTTAGGAGGTTGGTGGATGATGCGGGAACGCATCCGTCCTCTGGAGGAAAACCCAGTTAGCCGATTTGTTTTGTGGTTGTATGCTGGTCGATTGCGATTGGCGCTGCATCAAAAAATCCTCATGCTTTCGTTTCCGTTTTTGATTTTTGTCGCCGGCATTGGAGCTTGGTTTGGATTCCCGAAGGTTTTGGAGCCTATCGAGTGGGGGGCTCGTCAATTGGGAGCCGAATTGAACGATGTACCCGGCTATGTCGATCTGAAGCATACGTTCACGGGGTTGAAGTCCTCTGATTGGATCGCCTTGGACGAGGGGAGTTGGTTTTACATGCCAAGTCTTTATCCGGCAGCGACATTTTCGCAAACGATGGAAATTTTGCAAAAACAAGATGTGTTGATTGGCCAAATTCCAGAAGTTCAAAACGTGCTGGGAAAAATTGGTCGAGCCGACTCGGCGTTGGACCCGGCGCCCGTGACGATGATTGAAACTTATGTGATGCTCAAACCCCGTTCGGAATGGCGACCGGGGATCACACCGCGAAAAATTTGGGATGAAATTAATGCCGTTGCCACATTGCCGGGCGTCACCCCCGCGTCGGCATTGCAGCCGATTGAGGGGCGGGTGGTCATGTTGCAAGCGGGGATTCGTGCGACGATGGCTGTCCGCATTTATGGTGATACGCTCGAGGGGCTTGCTGCGGCGTCGTTGGCCGTGGCCGAAAAGCTGAAGACCTACCCATCTGTCAATGCCGGAACGGTCAGTCCCGATATCGTTTTAGGGAAGCCGTATTACGAGCTGGAGGTGAACCGCGACGAAGCGGCTCGGTATGGGATGTCGACGATGATGGTCAATGAAATCATTGCTGCAGGCTTGGGCGGCATGGATGTGACGACTACCGTGGAAGGTCGCGAGCGTTATGCAGTGCAAGTTCGTTTTGATCGGAGTACCCGCGAGAACATCGACCTATTAGGTGACATCAGTGTGGTAACCCCGACAGGAGATATCGTTCCTCTGCAGCGATTGGCGACAATTCAAACGACCTGGGGGCCGATGGGAATAAACAGCGAAGACGCGCGGTTGGTTGCTCATGTTCCCTTCATGCCATCCGGCGTGTTGGGGTCGATCGAAACGGCAGACCAAGTGCTCAGCAACTTACAACAGTCGCGTGAACAAGCGGGTTTGTCGTTTCCGGAAGGTAACTTTGAATTACAAATGGTGGGCTCGTTTCAAAATCAAGTCGAAGCCAACTTGCGGTTGATGTGGATCATACCCTTGGTCATTTTGATCAATTTGTTGTTGCATTATTTGCACTTTCGCAATCTGGCTTTGTCGCTGGTCGTGTTTACAGGAATTCCGGTCGCGGCGGGGGGAGGAATGATTGCCGTGGCGGTCATGGGCGTGGAAATGAATACGGCAATGTGGATTGGCTTTATCGCCCTGTTTGGCTTGGCGGCCGATGATGGGATTGTTATGGCCACCTATATACGAGAAGTTCTTTCGCGGCGAAAGGTATCGTCGGTCAATGAGATTCGCGAAGCCATTTATGATGCCGGCTTGAAACGAATACGTCCATGTTTAATGACAACGGTCACCACTTTGGTTGCGCTGTTGCCGATTCTCATTTCGGAAGGACGGGGAGCGGATGTGGCCAAGGCGATGGCAATTCCTGTCTTTGGCGGGATGTTGGTAGAGCCGTTCTCGACGTTCGTCGTTCCCACGCTCTACAGCGCCTGGTTGGAATTCCGACATCGTCTCGGATTGCCTTTGGAGCTTGACGCAGGGGCTGAATTTGAATAGGGAGTAATAAGGGGTAGCCATGATCAACGTTCAAAGTTGTCGATCCAGTCGATTCGGTTGGACTTGGTTTGTTCGATTAGTAATGAACGCTTACAGAAATTAAAAAACATGCACAGAGGCGTGGTAGCCGAAGTCACATATGTTTTTTTGAATTAACGCAAACTCGAATTTCGCATGGGAGTGCACAATGAAACGTTTACAGTATATCAGTCTTGTTGTTTTTTTAATTGTTTATGGAGGATTCGGTGCCAATGAAAATCCAACCGGCATGCAAGATCCCACCAAAAACGATCCGATTGGCGATCAATTGGCGATCGCCGTTCAACAGATCTGTCCCGTTTCGGGAGAGAAATTGGGGTCTTCCGATGAACCCATCCGTGTGACCATCGGCGAAAAAAAGCAAACTGTCTTTCTCTGTAGTGAAGCGTGCAAAAAAGGGAAACTGGATCCCGAGCATTGGAAGACCATCCATAAGAACATAGCCCAAGCTCAGGGGCTTTGTCCGATTATGAAAAAGGCGTTGCCGCAAGGAGCAAAATGGACCGTTGTCCAGGGGCGGCTGATTTATGTTTGCTGCCCTCCCTGCATTGCCAAAATCGAAGCCGAACCCGAAGTAAATTTGGATTCAATTGCGAAACAATATCGCCAATGGCTTCAGTCCCAATCGGATTCGATTGATAAATAATTTTGCAAACCGGGAACCTGTATTCCAGGAATCGCGATGCCTTTTCAGCGGCGAATGCGCCGACATGGAGCCAGCAACACGCGATTCCTGGTTTTGTTGAGCGTGAGGATCTTCCGAATATTGACGACAAAATCGTGCGGACCCTTACGATCCCTACATTTTAATTTCCGGGAACAAGAAACTTGGGGGCTTCGGTTGGATCGATTTGATTGGGCAGCCAAAAATGTCGATTGGTTCAATAATTCCAATAAATTCGCTTTTCGGAAAAAATCCAATTGTTAGCGTCTTTTGAGCTGGCCATTTGGATTTTTTACCTGAACTTTGAATCTTTTGAAAACTCGGCCAACTCAAGGCTGGACCTTTTGAGATTCCTTATTTTGACCTCATAGTCCACTGCTAAAAACAAGAAATTGCGTCATGTTCACGCTCGCTAAATTTCGCCGTTGCCAATTACCGAATCGAGGGCGCACCCGATGCGAAATAAAGTTGTAAGGGGACAAAAATCGGGCCAAAACGTTAGCGTCCCAATTCGAACGAAACAAGCGTGGTTGATCGTCGGCGTAGCTGCCTTTAGCATGAGTGGATGCCGCGCTGGCAAGTCGATTCAGGACGCAGAATACGTGCCATACTCACACGTCGCGGCTAGTTGTTGGCAATCCGAACATCCTGTTTCAGCGGAGTCCATTTTGGACTCAGAGTGGAGTCTTCCCACTCGAGAACGTGAGCAGGCAATCATCGATCCTGCAGTACATGCGGACGAAAATGGGGAAGTGGGAGAACCCGTCGGTACTGATTCCGCTCGCGAATCAGAACAGGTTTGGCCGGCAGGGTCTTGGTCTTTAGACGAAGTCGTTGCCACCGCTCTTGCACAAAACCCAGAGATCGGCGCAGCCAGGAAAGAAGTCGAGATGGCACGGGCCAAAATACCGCAAGTGGCCAGCCTCGCAGATCCAATGCTCGATGTTGTTGGCTGGCCCATTTATCCCAACGTGCCCCAAACCGCGGGGGGAAGAATGACAGCCGAAATCATGGTTTCACAAGAGATTCCCTGGTTTGGGAAACGTTCAGCCAAAGTCGGAGAAGCGGCACGAGAAGTAAATGCGGCCGAGGGACGATTGCACGCAGTCGAACGCCGCATTGTCGAAGAAGTCAAACTGGCTTACTTGGACGCATGGCGCGAAAAACAAACGGCCGATTTCCTTGAACAAGACGTGAGCTTGCTGCGGGAGCTGTCAGAAATCATCACGGTCATGTATGAGACCGATCGAATCGGCCAGCAAGATTTACTACGAATCAAGTCGGAAATGGGTCTGGCCGAAGTCGAAGTCACGAAAGCCCAGTCGGCGGAAGTTCGGAGTCATGCGGAACTGGTCCGCGCCATGCATTTGCCACCCGATGTTCCCGTGTCAGTGGAGGGATTTGACGGCGGAGGGTTGTTTGCCGATGACGTTACCGGACTATACCAAGAAGCGATTGCTGTTCGCCCAGAGTTGCAAGTCGCTTGGGCCAATATTCAACGTGATCAATTTCGCGTCGAACAAGCGCGGTTGAATTATTACCCCGACATGAATTTTCGAGCGGGTTGGGGTGATATGACGACGAATCGCGCGTTGGCGCCCACAGCCGATGGGATTGGAAACATCTCCGCTGGTGTCAGTTTCAATTTGCCCGTTCAGAAAGCACGATTGAATGCTGCGGTGTTCGAATCGGAATCGCGGGTTGTGGCTGGCGTGCGCGAGTGGCAGAGTCTCCAAGACGCGACGATTCGCGATGTCAAACAACTGCATGCAGACATCGTCAATTTGCAGGAACAGCGG
>JBGSIY010000957.1:0-2454 GCA_041742275.1 Pirellulaceae bacterium
TTCGCTGAACCCTGCGAAATTCGAATTTGTCATAAGCCGTAGATATGAACCTACTGAACGCACACAACCGAGTTGCGCTTGCAACATTCTATCGCCGAGAATTGCTCGAGGACGCAGTTCCATTTTGGTTTCCCCGGGCGGTGGACATTCAGGAAGGTGGATTTTTGCACTGCTATGACGCTGATGGCACGTTGGTGGACTCCGACAAGTCTATTTGGGCACAGGGACGCATGTCTTGGATGTTGCTCACGCTGTACAACACCTGGGAAGCTCGACCGGAGTGGTTGACATGGGGCCAAGGGGGAGTTGATTTCTTGATGCGGCATGGATTCGATCAAGATCAGCGGATGTTTTTTCACGTGAGCCGCAGCGGTGCCCCGATTCGTAAGCGACGTTACGCCTACAGTGAGTCATTTGCCAGTATCGCTTGCGCGGCGTTGTACCGCGCTAATCAGCAAGAGCGGTGGCGAGAAATGGCCTTAAAACTGTTTCAACAGTTTGTCACCTGGAACTTCACACCCGGATTGATGCCCCCAAAGTTCTGCGACACCCGGCCAATGATCGGGATCGGACCGAGAATGATTGCTTTGACCACGGCCCAGTCTTTACGAACCGACCTAGGAGGAGAACCAATCCTCGACGACTGGATCGAGCGATGTCTGTTGGAAATTGAAACCTACTTTGTCGATCATGAGTTGCGCGTCGTTCTGGAGACGGTGACGGCCGAGGGGCAAGTCTTGCCCGATCATTTTGATAGTCGTCTCTTGAACCCCGGCCACGCGATCGAAGCCGCATGGTTTATTATGGAGGAAGGCCGACACCGAGGCGATTCGAATTTGATCGAACGTGGGTGTCGCATGTTGGAATACAGCTGGGAACGAGGCTGGGACGTTGAACATGGCGGGTTGTTTTATTTCCGAGATTTGCGCAACATGCCGGTGCAAGAATATTGGCATGACATGAAATTTTGGTGGCCCCACAATGAAGCGGTGATCGCCACACTCATGGCCTACTTATTGACGGGGAATGCAACGTATGCCGCCTGGCATCAACAAGTCCACGATTGGAGCTGGACCCATTTTGCCGATTCGGAGATGGGGGAATGGTTCGGCTACCTGCATCGCGATGGACGTCGTTCGACTTCTCTCAAAGGCAATTTGTGGAAGAGTTTTTTTCACCTGCCGCGAATGCTGTGGAAATGCCACCAGTTACTGGATGACCGCGAACTCAGGCCCAACTAAAAAGGAGCATCCACGCAATTTGGCCCGACCGATAAGACGTTTTTGGCATCGACTGGCAATCGACTTCGCTGCTCCTGCGCACCTCGCACTCGCCTGTAACATTGCCTGCCTGTAACATTGCCTGCCTGTATCATTGCCTGACAATCATTGGCCCCTTCTTAGTAATTGTCCGGAATTAAGTTCCCGGATTAGCCGAAACGCGCTAGCGTCCGGTTACCTGCAAAACCGGGTGCTAGTGCACTCCGGCTAATTTTAAAAACGGATTTTATTACGGGACGATTCCTTACGCGAGCTTTCGGAACATTTGCCTTGCTTGTCCGATCGGGACATCGTGGCCACTATTTTAGAACCTATCTCGGAACCTATTGGCCTTGGGGCACTAGCCCCCGGGTTTATTCGGCCGAACGGGACGCTTGCGCGTTTCGGCGGATGATTCCGATCCGTTTTGGGATAGGCTCATTATAGCTGCGGCGAATACCGGCGAATCAAACTACAAGCTTTAGACTGCGGCCAGAGCTTGTTCTAGGTCGCGAATCAAGTCGTCGGGATGTTCGATGCCGACGGAAATCCGAACCATAGAATCGGTCACGCCTTGGCGATCTCTTAATTCTCGTGGAACGCCCGAATGGGTTGTCGACGCGGGGTGACTGATGAGCGTTTCGGTGCCCCCCAGGCTGACGGCCAATTTCAGTACTTTCAGGTGGTCCAGCATACGAAACGCTTCCGCCTCGCCACCTTGGACATAAAAAGCGAAAGTGGAACCGGGCGCCAAACACTGTTGTTGGTACACGCCCCAAGCGGGATCGGACTCCGTCAAAAATCCTAAATAGTTGACTTTCGTGATTTTCGGATGGGTCTTCAAATAATTGGCCACCAAAGCCGCATTTTCATTGGCTCGGTTCATCCTCAGGCTCATGGTTTCCAGTGAACGCAGTAACATCCAAGCCGTATTGGGATCTATCTGAGTTCCCAGGGCGCTGCGTAGGACGCGCACGGGTTTACTCGCCGCGACCGTTCCCACCACAGCACCGGCGACTAAATCGGAATGTCCGCCTACGTATTTGGTCAAGGAATAAACGGCCAGATCGGCTCCATGCGACAAAGGATGTTGATAGACAGGTCCCAGGAAAGTATTGTCGACAACCAGTGGCGGACGCTGGCCTCCCTGGCGCTCGCCAATCCGATCGGCGACTTCTTTTAAGTAATTCAGATC
>JBGSIY010000958.1:0-4263 GCA_041742275.1 Pirellulaceae bacterium
AGTTCCCCCTCCGGTGCCGAATGGGTTAACGGCAAGTTTCGTAAAACCGAATTCGCTCCCGAATTTGTTGTCGCCCAATGGGAAAACCAGATCGTTCAAGCGGGCGATATCGACTTTCACCTAGACAGAACCGTCCAAAAAGAGTCCCTCGAGGGAGAAACATTACAGCGGGCGAGGGCCGAAGCCCTGAGTTTTTTGGTCGATCGTCGCTGGATTATTGATCAGTTAATCCATGAGAAGGCCTGGCCGGCACTTTCAAAAATTGCCGCCGCCGAGGAGATGCAAATCGCCGAGTTGGAAGTGTTGGGGATTTCTCTGGAACAATTCCTCGCAGACAAAAAAATTTCACATTCGTTTTGGCGAACGGAAATCGCCTGGGGTATCGGTTGGCCGGAGTACATCAATCGAACATGGAATGACGAGAGCCTCCAAGCTTTCTTTGCGGAGCACAGGCGCGATTTTGACGGCACGCGGATAAAAGTCGGACAGATTTTGTTTGAGGTCAAAAGTGACGAGGACCGGGAGCGGGTGTTGACGTTAGCGGCCGAGACACGAGACGAAATCGAAGCTGGGCGGCAGACTTTTGAGGCAGCGGTACTCCAGCACTCTATCGCTCCTTCGAAAAATCAGGCTGGGGAATTGGGCTGGATTGAACGCAATCAGCCGATGCCCGAAGATTTTTCGCGACGTGTTTTCGAGATGCAGCCAGGCGATTTAGCCGAACCATTCGTTTCCGAATTCGGCGTGCATTTGGTGAAATGTCTCGACTTGGAACCCGGAAAGAAAATGCTGGGAGACGTTCGCCCCGAAGTTCTGCAGGCGGCGACACGCCAGGAATTTGCCCGATTGCGGCAGGCCTTACCCACCAACCGAGACATCACTGTGCACCCCGAGTTCCCGCATTGGGAATCTCCAAAGCGATAAAAACGTTCTTTTCCATCGACGTCGCGAGACTTTGCCGCTCGACTGGGCAAGAGAGCGGTTTCCCAATCAACTGGCAAACGGTTACACTGAGGGGTCAGCGTGAACTCAGCCAAAACGGAAGTGGAAAATCCGGTCATGACACCCCCCGAGCCCCCGATTCACCCCCGCGACCAATGGACTCTAGTCATTTTATGTCTTTGCGGTTTTTTGGGTATCGCCGGGTTTGCGTGGCAGCAATATCGTGAAAGCGGACAAATAGTTGATATTGACGAAGCGAAACGATACACGAATGATTTTGTAGTCAACATTAATCAAGCCGGGTGGGCGGAGATTGCTAACCTTCCTGGAATTGGCCCGAATTTAGCCAAGGAAATTGTGGCTTACCGCGAGAGTTCCGGTCCTTTTCTCACGCTCGAACAACTTTTGCAAGTCAATGGAATCGGCGAAAAGAAACTCGATCAGTTCAAAGCGATGCTGGCGCCACTAATGACTGAAAGCTCAGAAGAGTCGACGGAAGGAAACTGATTCCATCGTCGGCATAGCGACAAAGAACGACCCTTTTAATTTTCGATGAAACTCCAATTGCATGTTTAAACTTGCTGCACCATTTCAACCTTCTGGCGACCAACCTCAAGCGATCGAGGCCTTAATCAAGGGGCTCAATTCTAAAACGCGACATCAAGTTTTAATGGGCGTAACGGGTTCGGGCAAAACCTTCACGATGGCCAATGTCATCGAACGAATGCAACGACCGACTCTCGTTCTTTCGCACAACAAGACTTTGGCGGCTCAGCTCTATAGCGAGTTTAAAGAATTTTTCCCTTACAATGCCGTTCACTATTTTGTCAGTTACTACGATTACTACCAACCAGAAGCCTACATCCCCCAACGAGATATCTTTATCGAAAAAGATGCCTCGATCAACGAAGAAATCGACCGCCTCCGCTTGGCCACTACCAGCTCATTGGTCAGTCGAAACGATGTGATTATCGTCGCCAGCGTTTCCAGTATTTACGGATTGGGCTCTCCGGATGATTATCGGAAAATGATGGTGTCCCTGCGGCGCGGCGAAGAAATTGATCGTGATGAAATGTTGACACGCCTTGTGGATGTGCAATATCAACGAAACGACATCGCCTTCGAACGTTCGAAGTTTCGAGTGCGGGGGGATTGTGTTGAGGTTTGGCCGTCCTACGAAGAGTTCGCGTATCGCATCGAACTGTGGGGAGATGAAATTGAACAGTTGTCCATTATCAACCCGTTGACCGGCGAAGCGGTGAGTCAGCATGACGAGTTGTTTATCTATCCGGCCAAGCACTTTGTGACATCCGAGGCCCGCATCAAGGAAGCCATTCAAGTCATCAAAGCCGAATTGGCCGAGCGTCTGGAGACTTTTCGGCAGCAAGGCAAACTTTTAGAGGCTCAACGTCTGAATGCTCGCACGCGTTTCGATATTGAAATGATGGAGCAAGTCGGGCATTGCCCAGGGATTGAAAATTACAGTCGTCCCCTCGCCGGAAAAAAAGAAGGTGAGCCGCCAGACACCTTATTTAATTTTTTTCCCGATGACTATTTGTTGTTCATCGATGAGTCTCACGTTACGGTTCCGCAAATTCGCGCCATGTATGCGGGAGATCGCAGTCGAAAAATGACACTGGTAGAACATGGGTTCCGCTTGCCCTGCGCCCTCGACAATCGCCCGTTGAAATTTGAAGAATGGGAAGGAAAAATCAATCAAGTCGTTTATGTATCGGCGACGCCCAGTGATTACGAATTAGAGAAGACCCATGGTGAAGTTGTCGAACAGGTCATTCGGCCAACGGGATTATTGGACCCCGTAATTGAAGTGGTGCCTGCCAACGGCCAAGTCCGACATTTGCTGGAGGAGATCGTCAAACGGCGGGAGGTGGATGAACGCGTCCTGGTAACGGCCCTCACGAAACGTCTGGCCGAGGAACTTTCCGCTTACTTTTGTGAAAACGGAGTGACCAGTAAATGGCTGCACAGTGAACTGGACGCCTTCGAACGGGTTGAGTTATTGCAAAATCTGCGGGCCGGTGAATTTGAAGTTCTGGTCGGGGTCAATTTATTGCGAGAGGGCCTGGACTTACCCGAGGTGAGTTTAGTGGCCATTTTGGATGCAGACAAACAAGGTTTTTTACGCAGCGAGACATCGCTGATTCAGACCATTGGACGGTCGGCCAGAAATGTGAATGCCAAAGTCATCCTATATGCTGATAAAATGACGGAAGCGATGAAAAATGCGATTTCGGAAACGAATCGACGTCGAAAAATTCAAATGCAATACAATGAAGAATTCGGCATCACCCCGCAATCAGTCAAGAAAAAAATCGGTGCCAGCATCGAGTCAGGGGGAGCGGCGAGGCGGAAGGCCAATGAAGTGATTTCCCAATCGGCTGAAACCGTGTATGTGACAGCCGAGTACATTCAAGACCTCGAAAAAGAAATGCTGTCCGCGGCCGAAGCATTGGATTTTGAACAGGCCGCCATGCTTCGCGACCGAATCACAAAATTGCAAGATTCAATCGGCGAACCGCTTTCAAGTGGGACGCTAACTGTCCGCGAGTCGTCTGGAGACCGACGAGGTCAACGGCGAGGCAAAGGGGGACGGAAAGGGGCCAAAGTTCCTCGTCCTCGGAAACGCGATTGAAAGGCTGGGAAAGGAAACGATGGGAATGGAAACGCTGTCCTGTAAACAATACGTCGGATTACTCAAACTATCTAAAAATTAATCAAGTCATATCAAGCAAGGTTGTGGAGATGTTGAGATTGTCGAAGAAACGCGCAATTGTTTTGTTGTCGTTGATGAGCGTAGGATTGTTAATCGCACCTCCGGTCGTGCAGGCCCTTCCGCAAGAAGCCCAATCAACGACGGGGATCGATAAACCCGTCACCCATTTTGAGCTGGTCGACTTTCGCGGCAAGGCCTGGAGTTTGGCTGAGTTTCAGTCGAGCCCTGTTGTTGTCATCGCTTTCCTCGGCACCGAATGCCCTTTAGCAAAATTGTATTCCCATCGTCTTCAAGAATTGGCGACGCGTTTTGCCGACCGACAAGTGACATTTTTGGCCATCAACCCCAACGTGCAGGATTCGCTGGAAAAAATGTCGGCGTTCGCACGGCGACAAGAATTATCCATTCCTTTCCTGAAAGATCCTGGCGCCAAAGTCGCCGACGAAATGGGGGCGACCCGAACCCCCGAAGTTATCGTTCTCAATGCACAGAGACAAATTGTTTATCGTGGGAGGGTGGATGATCAATATGGAATTGGCTACGTGCGAAAGGAACCCCAGGCAACAGAATTGGTAGATGCGATCGAG
>JBGSIY010000959.1:0-4913 GCA_041742275.1 Pirellulaceae bacterium
GCATTCAACCCTCATTGTTAGTTGTCACATAGGACGAGAACGATAATCAGCCTGGGATAGTTGGCAATTCGATATTTGATTTGGTTCGATGTGGGAACATCTATCGAAGCAACAAGAATTTTTTACCCGAGTTCATTTAAAAAATCGATAGGCAGGCTAGGGGTTCCTCGGCCTGCCTATTTGCGTTTAATTGGCCGAATCGGCAGAAAGCTTGCTTTCGACCGAATGCCCCCTGCATTTCCTCAAAAATGATGCGATAAACCTCCTTAACCGCAGTCATCTATGGTGTTTTTTGCCTCTAGCGCTCTATAATGAGGGCTCTGTTAGAGTGTTTCAAAGTTGGGAAAGTGCAAAGATGAGTTTCGATCCAAGCAAAAACGAACCATGGTCAAACCTTTTTGGAAAAAATCCGGGGCAGCCCAAGCCATCGGTTTTTGACATGTTCGGGAGCGAGAAGCGTGATTTCGAACCGATCGACGACGACGAAGATGATGATGTCGCACCGCCCCCAAATAAGCCCGATTTGGCAGCAGAGGTGCCCGCTGAGTCATCCCCGGTCGACGACAGTCGTCCGGGCCAAGCTGCAAGGACGCCCGCTAAATCCACCAACAAATCAAATAATCCACGTCAATCACAGCCTCCCCAACTAGCAATGGAGGCATCCAACGAAAAAGAACCTGAGAAAACAAAAATGTCACACTGGGACATGTTAGCTTCCGCATTGGGACTGACCCGCAACAAAAATAAACCGGCTGCTGAGCCCGAAGTCGGCAAATCACCCGCTGATGCGTCACCCACCGCGAAGAAACCCGAACGCCCAACGAGTCCCAAGTTGCCGATGGCAGAAGCTATAAATTCACCAACGGTAAATCCTCCCGCGGCCAACCCGATCGGCAAGGCTGACGAATCCGATGTTTTGTCGGATCTATTTGTGCCTTCCGGGAAAAAATTCGACGAACATCCTCGCCCAAAAAGAATGGTCGATGATGTGACGTTCGATGATGCGTTTGTCGATGAACTTGAGGAACTCGATGTCGAAGACGCCTTCGAAAGTGAGGGCTCGGCCGAATATATTGAATTTGTCGTGGAAGAATTAAACCCGCGGGGTGCAGAACGAACGAGGAACGATCGCACGGGCAAAGCAGCCGGGCGAGAATCGCACCGCGCATCGCTTAAGAATGAGGCGGATTTCACTCCAGAGGATTCCGAAGATATCGAATCGCGTGAGCCCAAATCCGAGGGCGGGCGCGGGCGACGTCGACGAGGTCGCCGTGGACAACGCTCAGAAAAAGCGCCGTTCGAACAATCGCCCCTGCTCGATGCAGCAGCCATCGACGATTTCGAAGAAGTCGCTCCTGTGGAAGCCATTGATGATTTGGATGAGCCCCTCGATCCTGTAGAAACGCGCCCCTCACGAAATTCGCGACGACGAAGACGCGGAAATCGCAATGACCCGCGTCGCGCCCGCGAGGGGGAAGTCGCCGAGTCCGATGCGATTGATGCGGAGTTAGACGAGGCATTTGACGATGAACCGTTTGTCGAGGAAATTGTCGAGGAGCGTCCCCGCGGACGACGCCCCACCCGGGAGTCATCGGTTCCCAAACAAGAACTTGGTGATGACCAACGTAAACCTGCGTCAACGAGTTCCCGAAACAGGGATGAGGATCGTGGACGTGGAGAGCGTCCCCGTGGAGAGCGTCCTCGTGGAGAGCGTCCTCGTGGAGAGCGAGCCCGTGGAGAAAGAGCCGGAGGCGAACGACCCCAAGAAGAAATCGCACGAGAGGCAGGTTCGAGAGATGAACGGCCTCGAGGGCAAGCGGCCCGTGGCGAACGCCCCCGGGTGGAAAATTCGGCTGGAGAAAACGTTCGGAGCGAGCGTCCAAGAGGAGAACGTGCCCGCGGCGAACGGACTCCCCCGCCAGAATCGCGTGATTCCGCACGGCGTGAAGCTTTACCAGCTAAAAAGCGGGTACCGCCTCCTGCCACCTCACGCGTCGACGACGACGATGATGATTTCATTCAAATCGATGATCATTCCCGAGATGGCAAGAAACAGATTACAACTTGGAACGAAGCGATTTCGGCGATTATCGAAAAAAATATCGACGCTCATGGGAAATCCAAAGGGAAACCACGAGGGCGCCAATCCGACAATCGCCGTCGCCGCTAACGATATGTCCCAAAATATTTCGGCGTTTGGTTTATCGGGCCCGAAGTTATGGAAGACCTTTGCTGGACTTTTAAGCCCAGCGAGATCACCGGTCCGATTTCGTGTCGTATTCAGTGACCCGAAAAAGGAGCAAGCAGGGCGGATCAAGAACTTCGCTGGCACCCCTCCAGGGTGCAATGTCGCTGGCACCCCTCCAGGGTGCAATGTCGCTGGCAACAACCCTCCGGTGGTGTCGCTGCGCTCAACCACCGGCTAATATCTGCTAACCCCCATCGGGGTAAATCGAGTAATTGATACTGACCCCCCTATCGGGGTAAATCGACAAGTTCTTTTAGATCCATTGCTGAGGAACAGTCCCGTAACAAAATCCCGTTTTTTAAATTAGCTGGATCTTATTTCCGGACAATTACCCAACTGTGGCTGCTGATGTATTTCTCGCTCAGTTTCAGTTGCTTCTGTTCCGGCTATTTCCGTTTCGGGCTCGTCCCGACGGTAGCGGGTGGGCGTGGGAGCCGAACAGACTCTGACGCCTTGAACCACTAACCACTAACCACTAACCACTAACCACTAACCACTAACCACTAACCACTAACCACTAGTCTCCAGCCTCCAGCCTCCAGACTCTAGCCTCTAGCCTCGATCAATCTACTAGACTGCTCATGATCTTCTCAATATCGGCGTCGGTGAGTGTTCGCCGACCTTGTTCGAGCATCTTGCGAAAATGAAGTTTGCCTTCGTAATCCGACATGAAACCGATGTTGCCCACTGGCCCGATGCTGTCGATCAACATCCGCTCGTTGGCGTCGTAGAATGCGAAAAACGGAATGCTGAAGGGTTCGCCGCCCGTAATCTTTCCAGCAATTTCAACGCCGTGTGTATCGCGGACATCGTCGATCTTGAGCATGACAAATTCCTTGTCGAATACTTCATGATGGTCATCCAACCAACGATTCAGGAGGTGGCAGGGCCCGCAGTAGCGCTGACTGATGCGCACCCAGACACGTCGGTTCGTCTGCTTTGCCAACGCAAACGCTTCGTCCCATTTCGTGCGAGCGTCGACGACGGGTGGCAAATGGGCTGCGACAAAGGCTGCGGCTTTGTTTTTCGCGTCTCCTGCCGCTACTTCAAAAGCCATTTCGCCAAGTTTGTTGCCGTTGGCGTCAAGGGCTACCGCCGTCACGCTGCCAGCGATTGGAAGCGGCCAATCGTGTTGTGCGGCCAACGCTTTCCCTTGCCCCGTTCCCGAATTGGAAGATGTGATTCGAAACTGCATGTATTGCGAGACATTGATATTGGCGTCGTAGTCCAAAAAGTGATCTTGCACAAAGTTGTTGCAGGCTTCATCCGAGTAGTCGGCCAATAGGATCATCGCGTGGAAGCCGCCCAACCGGGCGTCCCGCAACAACATTGCCAGTCTTTGCTCCGAGGTCAAATGCGCGAACATTTCGGGGACGTGGCCAATTCGATACACTTTCGGCGAGCGTTCGTCCTCCAGTTCGATGTAACATGTACTCAACGTTTCTCGGCTACCCACTCTCGTTGCGTCGAGAGGATCGCACCACAAGTTGATTTTTGTCCGTCTGGGTAACGGACCAATTTTATAGTTACCGTTCGCATCGGTCTTGGTTTCGACAGTCCGTCCACTCATGGTGCGCCAGAGAATTGCAGACTGGCTCGCGTTCATCATCGGATTGCCGAGGATGGGTTCGGCGATAATACGATGATTGGCGACTGGCTGGTCCGAGGCCCCGAGGAGTTGGCCGCTGAGATAGGCAGCGGGCAAAAGTTCTACTTCGAATGGTTGAGTGAGATCGCCCACAAACTTGGACGCTGCCAGAGACCCATCCTCGGAGTAGGCAAAGCAGCCGACGGCAGTGGCTTTCGTTTGGAAGTGGAATTTCCCCGCTCCATCAACCTGGGGCGTCAATTCATACTTGGTTTGCCCATCCAGGGACTGGATGGCGATTGCGAACGTTTTCATGCTTGTATCATTCGGGGTAGGCGCTACCAATTTCCCGGTGACTTCTATGGATTCCTCGCTAGTGCGATGCAGTTCGATCCGATTGTCCTGGCCGGCCACGACGGCGATTTCCGATTGGCTGTTCCAGGCTAGGCTGCTTACCGAGGCCCGGAGATTGCCCAGCGGAACGAACGCGGTTGCCTGGCCTTGTTCGTTGGTTGTAGTGTAGATATCGCGTGCAGATAAAGCGTTTTGTTTAATACCGTTTTCTTCCCATGAATACGGAAACGTCGAACGTAACGCCACTAATTGCCCAGCAATCGGCTTGCACTCGGGGCCCGAAGTCAGCTGAATTGTGACAGCGTGTCCGTCAAGGGCCGTGAGGTGCGGGGATGCGCTCTCGCCGGTCTCGGGATCAACGGGGATAATAATACCCGGCTCGGATATCCAATGCCCGTCCATCACAAACACGCAGTAGGTTGAGCTGGGGAGAGCGTCGAACGTAAATTTGCCGTCGCCGGTGGTTAACGCGTAGTGGCGGTCCGAATGGTCTTCACTTTCTCCTTGGAAGCTACTCGCCTGAACCAAGACACCCCCAACGTATTGGTCGCCGCGCGAAACGGTTCCTTCGACTCGTACTCGCTCCGCCGGACGCACCACGATGACCTCCACGGCTTCTTCCGTATTCCGCTGCGACTGCAGTTTCCAAACAGTTTCATCCGACAATTCTGCATAGTGGTGAGCACCCTCCAGTTTGGGATACCAGCTATAGATGGCCGTACC
>JBGSIY010000960.1:0-1848 GCA_041742275.1 Pirellulaceae bacterium
GGCCAATACGCAATTCTCACAGCTCAGCTCCGAACTGATTGCGACGGAAGACGATTTACAGAAGTCACGGCGCTATTACAACGGTGCCGTCCGTGAGTTCAATACCCTAATTGAAACATTCCCTAATAATTTTGTCGCTGCGACATTCGGCTTCCAACGGGAAAAGTTTTTTCAGTTGGATGATCCCCATGAACGTCAGGCTCCCAGTATTGATTTGCAAACCTAATGTTGATTTTGAAGCAGGAACGAGACGGCATTCACTTAAATTGAAAACACGTGACGGCGAGAATATCGAAATGATGGAACAATTTGCAATCGTTGCTCGACGCCTGTTCGGCATTATTTTGTGCGTTGCCTTTGGCTTACACTCATCGCCAGCCTGGGGTCAAGAAATCATTCACAACTTTGATGCTGAAATCGAAGTTCAGGCCGATGGAAATCTACGAGTGACTGAGACCATCGAAGTCTCTGTTGCGGGTGATAAAATCAAACGTGGCATCTATCGCGAACTGCCTACCATTTTCAAAACAAAAAATTTCTTATCGGTTTCAATTCCGTTTGACGTCGTCTCGGTATCCCGAAATGGCAACCCGGAACCCTTTGTTACCGAGCGCCTTGAAAACGGGATTCGAATTCGTATTGGGTCGCGTGATGTGCTGCTGAATCCCGGGCGATATCGCTACGAGATCGTCTATACCACTCGATTTCAAATCGACCATTCCAACCCAGAATTCGACGAACTGTATTGGAATGGTACGGGTAACGGTTGGGATTTTGCCATCGAACAAGCGAGCGCCACAGTTACCCTGCCCGAAGCCGTGAACGGGAGCCAAATCAAAACACGCGTCTTCACCGGTCCCGACGGATCGGTAGCATCCGCAGCTACAATCGCCGTGGACGAGACAACGGGCACGTCCGTCTTCACCACGACGGAAAAATTAGAGGCTCGTTCCGGATTGACCGTGGTTGTGGGCTTCCCCAAAGGTCTCGTTTCCCCTCCGACGGAAAGCGAAATTCGCAGCCTCTATCTTTGGGCCAATCTGACGATTTGGTTAGGCTTATTCAGTGTGATAGTCGTGGCCGTTTATTACGTGGTGGCCTGGATTGTTGTGGGACGCGACCCTCCAGGTGGACTCGTTTACCCTCTGTACGAACCTCCCCAAGACCTGGGGCCTGCGGCATTGCGATACATTCGACGCATGGCCTACGATCGCAAGTGCTTTACCGCCGCGATTATAAATTTAGCCGTCAAAGGCTGGTTGAAAATTGAAGAGGATAAATCGGGCAGCTTTGATTTTGTCAAAACAAACGATCCGGCGGCCGATCTGTCCCTGACCACATACGAGAAAAATCTTTCAAACAACTTGTTCGGCAATGCCAATCAGATTGCCGTCAAACAGTCGAACCATAAAAAAATCTCGGCCGCCGTCACACAACTGGGCAAAAGCTTAGAAGATCGTTTTGAGGGAAAAGTCTTTCGACTTAATCGCGGCTGGCTCATCCCAAGTTGGATCCTTTCGGCTATTTTGTTTGTGTTGGTTTGTATCAGCTCCGGCTGGCAAACGGTTCCGATTGTTGCTTTCTTTTCTGTCTGGCTTTCGATTTGGACTGTAGGGGTCACGTTTCTCTTAATCTCAGTTTGGACGGGTTGGCAATCGGTGTTTTCACTCCGGAAATCAACTGCCGGTCAAATCGGGGCTTTTGGTCAAGCGATATTTTTAACGCTGTTCGCGATTCCCTTCGTGATCGGTGAAGTTGCAGCTATTGGAATTGTCGTCACGTCGACCTCCATCGTGATTGTCCCCTTGTTTATTGCCCTGGTCGCCATGCACCTCTTGTTCTGGTGGT
>JBGSIY010000961.1:0-2186 GCA_041742275.1 Pirellulaceae bacterium
CGCAAAACATCCATCGGATGTGCGTCGGCCGGAATGGCTCGCAACGTCGCTTTGAGCGCGGCGGGCAAATCCCGCAGCTGCATCAGTCGGTTCTGAAAATCATCCAGTTCAGCAACGGTGGGGAGTTTATTATTCAATAACAGGTAAGCAACCTCTTCGAACGTCGAGTTTTCGGCGAGGTCTTCGATGGAATAACCTCGATAGGTCAATCCTTTACCTTCTTTTCCCACCGTACAAATTGCAGTTTGACCAGCGACCACGCCGGCCAAGCCACCCGTTTTTTTCGGTTTGGTATCAGTCGTCATTTGGGCTGTTTATCCTTTAAAAAGTTGATCTAGTTTTTTTTCATAATCGTGATAACGCAAAATTTCGTACAAACGATCCCGAGTCTGCATCGTACCCAGTGCCGACAACTGGGACCCTTGGTCGCGGATCGTCTGGTAAACATTTTCCGCCGCTGCATTCATCGCGCGGAAGGCACTGAGGGGATACAAAACCATCGCAATCCCCAGCTCGGCCAAATCGTCAATTGTCATCAGTGGCGTCTTACCAAACTCCGTCATATTCGCCAGCACCGGAACCGATAGGGCCGAGGTGAACGCCCGATATTGACTGGGATCGGTTACGGCTTCCGCAAAAATCATATCAGCTCCAGCTTTCACGTAGAGCTGGGCGCGATCAATTGCCGCCTCGAGCCCCTCACTAGCCAGGGCGTCGGTTCGGGCCATCACCACAAATTCCGGGTCTGTTTTTGCGTCGATAGCAGCGCGAATGCGATCGGCCATTTCTTCGGGCTCCACCAATGCCTTGCCCGGACGATGACCGCAGCGTTTGGCCGCTTGTTGGTCTTCCATATGAATCCCGGCGGCACCCGCAGCTGTGAATGCGCGGACGGTTCGGGCAATACTGAAGGCGTGACCCCACCCCGTATCCGCGTCCACCAACAACGGGAGCGAGGTCACCGACGTGATCCTGCGAATGTCGATTTCGACATCATTCATTGATGTCATCCCCAAATCGGGGATCCCATAGGAAGCATTGGCCACACCCGCTCCCGACAAATAAATCGCATGAAATCCAATTTGCTCGGCCATCAAGGCGGTGAAAGCGTTAATGGCACCCACGATTTGCAGGGGTTTTTCTTCGGTTAAGGCAAGTCGAAAGCGACTTCCTGGGCTAGCGGTCATCTGTCACCCTCTTGACTGTTTCGATTGGAACGGACTCCCGATTATCAATAAAAACAACCTTCGGGGCAGCCCCCGTGATAAACGATTTATGAAAATTAAACCGCCTATGGTTGAAAAAGCCCCCCGATCAATGAGAATCTTAGCTAAGTTCTCAGGGCATTAAGACGTTTTAACGCACAAAATCGGGTTACACGTTTCTTGCGTTGAGGCTATTCTAGCGGTTATCATCGACGGACGGACTTCCAACCGAAGAGACACCCCGAAGTGTCACAACGCCCCTTTAAAGCCCTTCAATGGGCTTCGTTCCCTAATTATCATCGCTTTTAAATTCCACAAAACAACCATGGCCATAGTCAATCAATCCAAAATGAAGTCGATCTCGCGTGGCGAGTTCTCGGATCAAATCCTCCACAACGCGGTCCCCGCCATCTTGTACGAAGAAGCAGTGAGATTTGACCAAGCCTGCATTTCCAGCAGCGGGGCTGTTGCCGTCAACTCGGGAGAAAAAACCGGGCGTTGCCCCAAAGACAAACGAATCATTGAACAAGAATCGGTGAACAACGATGTTTGGTGGGGCGATGTCAATATCGGCATGCAACCCTCGTCGTTCGATTCACTCAAACAGACAGCTGTCGAATTTCTCGATAGCTGCGAACGACTTTATGTCTTGGACGCCTTCGCCGGTTGGGATCCCAAACATCGTTTGAAGATCCGCATCATCTGCTCGCGAGCCTATCACGCGCTGTTCATGCACAACATGCTAATTCAACCAACAGCAGAAGAACTGGCCGATTTTGGCGAACCCGATTACGTGATTTACAATGCGGGGCAGGCCAAGGCGGATCGATCGATCCCCGGGGTGAGTTCGGACACATGCGTCGCTCTGAACTTTGACTCGGGCGAAATGATTATCCTAGGCACAGAATACGCCGGCGAAATGAAAAAAGGCGTCTTCACGATCATGAATTATCTGATGCCCAAGAAAGGTGTCCTGTCAAT
>JBGSIY010000962.1:0-5068 GCA_041742275.1 Pirellulaceae bacterium
CGATTTCTCCTAGATATTTTAGTTTCACTTCTTCATGCTTCACGATTTCCTCCGTCGTTCCACTGCATAAAATTTTGCCTTCGCTGACAACATAGGTTCGGTCAGTGATTTGCAAGATTTCGCGAGCAGCATGATCAGTGATCAAAATCGAAATCCCCTTGTTTGCCAGTTCGAGAATAATGAGCTGGATATTCTGAACGGTTACAGGGTCAATCCCCGCGAAAGGTTCATCGAGCATAATGATTTGCGGGTTGGATATCAGGCATCGAGCGATTTCCAACCGTCGGCGTTCTCCCCCTGACAAACGCCCTGCGGCTGTCTTACGAATATGAGTGATTTTGAATTGTTCGAGCAATTCATCTGTTCGCACCTTCTGCTCTTTGCGGCTCATGCCCAGTAGTTGCATGATCCCTCGCAAATTGTCCTCGGCCGACAACTTACCAAAGACGCTGGACTGTTGGGGAAGGTAGCCCATGCCTCCCTTTTGGGCCCGAATGTACATAGGCCAACGCGTCACCTCCTCACCTCGGAGCATCACACGACCGCCATCGGGATTTGTCATGCCGCAGATCATCCGAAACGTGGTAGTTTTCCCTGCACCGTTGGGGCCGAGTAACCCGACGACCTCGCCATCGGCTACTTCGAGTGATACGCCGTCGACCACAGTCCGCCGCGAATAGCGTTTGACTAATCCTTCAGCCCGCAAAATTGTCATCGGTTACTCCTGGATCCACCGTTTGGCTTCTACGCGTTGCCTGCCCGCACTCGCCATTGGTATGGCGTCATTTTTTGTTAATGAATGCTGTGCCATCAATTCCCAATGATTGGCCCCAAATGAACAGTCCCATTCATGGCCGTTCACTTGCTACCAGAGGTCGTTACCGAATCGGTCCCATCCGTTCAAAATTCGGAAAATAGGGAATGGGTTTGTTTTTGGCATGGGGCCAATAAATGAACAAAGCACGACCAATCATCAACTGGCCAGATACAAAATTCGGACCGTCCCAGATCCGGCCGTCGCTGCTCTCTGGGCTATTGTCACCCATAGGCAAAAATTGATTATCCTCCAGCATAAACATAGCGGCACCCTCGCGAAATCGAGCGTTCAGCCATTGCAAACCGGCCTCCGAAGTCCATTGTGTCGGATCAGTCATGATCCCGCGAATCATCGGCGGGGGCATCAAGGTCTCGTTTTCCGGATCCTGCCCGCTGCCGATGACCGAGGTGTAATAGGTATCACGAAAAACCTTTAGTCGGTCGATTTCAACACGACCGTTTTGGATCGTGATACCTGCCGGCTCCACGTCTCCAGGATCCTCGGGGCTCCATTGCGGGTTCACGTAACGCTGGGGTTGATAACAACTCCCATTAAATTTAATCAGGCGATCATTGATCCACAACGTGAGTTGGTCGTCCGCATTGACGAACATGACGTCGAATCTTCCGGAACCACGAACAGGCGTATCGGCTTCAGCAGTTGGTACAGGATTGCCCTCGTTATCCAAAAATGGATAGCTGGCACTGTTTTTTAGGGTCGCTCGCCCCGACTCCACGTCGATGGAGGCCTGAAAGCGGACGCCCCCTTCCACCAATTCCAATACCAACGTCCCTGCGGTCGAAGTCACATGGCACGTCGCGCTAACTGCCAAATCACCCACCCAATGCAGGCCCGGATTGAGTCGCTCAATCTGTCCACTTTGATCCATCCTCACGACGCGCTGATTGTAACAATAGTAGTCACTGATCAACTCACCTTGAAAAAAACTAGGCTCAACGTCACCTAACTTTTCTTCGTTTTCAATCCGCTCCCATACCGTTGGGTTTGGGGGAATATGACGATAACGGAGCCACGCGGGTTCTGAGGTACTATTTTCCAAAGAAAACCGCGGCTTGCCATCTTGATTTGCCAGGGTCCAGGCTTGGGATTCGCCGTTGCCCCATTCTTGCCAACGCGATGGCCAACCAAACTCAGTCAGTTCAGGAGCGATAAAATTGGTGTCATCCACCAGATGTAACATCGTCCTCAATTTGTCCATTGGCTTGCGAACAATTTGCCTCTGCCACTCTCCGTCAGCACTTTGGTCAAGTGAAAAAATATCGCCGTTTTCGATGGTCAATTGTTCATTCGGAAGACCGATCAAACGTTTGATAAAATTCTGTTTCCCATTGTTTGGATTTTTGAATACGATTACGTCAAAGCGTTCCGGTTGTTGAAAGTCATAAATAAATTTGTTGACGATGATCCTGTCACCTTCGTTCGAATTGTGGTCCGCATCGATATTCGGCTTCATAACCAAAGCCGAACGGCAGAAGGGGCAAAACGTTTTTATCACCTTTCTGCGAGACTGGACGGGAATCGTCGTATTGTCTTCACTGGACCCTGTCAAATAGCGATAGCCGCAATGATCGCAAATCACATCCATATGCTGGCCCTGCAGATTCGGAGCCATGGATCCCGTAGGAATTATATAAGCTTCGGCGCCAAAGGTCCGAAACAGCATCGCTAGCACCACCGCCACGACGATCGACTCTACCGTTTCCCGGACGCCTCTTCCGCGGAAAAAATCAAAAAACGGACCACCTGAAATGGAATAACTTTCCCGCACATTCTGACGAATTACCACCGGCTCTGGCGATTGTCCACTGACTTCAAAGGGCTGTTTTTTACGACGTTTCTGGGCCATGTTGCATTTCTCTCGGATTGGGCGCGGGCAGCCTTGGCTACCAAAAGCATTCCTTATAAACCGGTTCATTCCAACACGTGATTGTACCGAAAAAAGCGACTTCGGCCTACGTGAATCCCTGATTTATGTCGTGCAATCTACTGTATCTCGATTTCGTCGATTCTGATTCCAGTGCCCGGCCCAATACGCGGCCCCCATCGCGGGCTCACGAAAAAACAGCCTCATTCTCGCGGCTCGACCAATTCAACCTTGCCCAAAATGCGAGTCCGGGTGACAAAGGGATCGTCCCAGTGCCTGCTATCCTCCGAGTTAGGTAAATTATCTCCAATCACAAAATAGTGATCGGAGGGGATCATCCAAGCGGTGGCGTCAATGCTCAAGCGATTTTCAATTGTCACTTCCGGTGCTCCGAACAAATACAAGTCGCGCCAAACGCGCATTCGTTTCACCACGCCCGTTCCCTGCCTGGCGCGAATTTCTACAGCACAGGGGGGAACGGGCTGTTGCTCGCCCGACATGGATTCGATTCGGACCGCCCGTCCTGCTTGACCATTGATACGCACCATCAACTGCTGGTCAATGGTCGCCAACTCGATCCGCAATGCCGTCACGCTGGCGTCGGGCAGAAGAATTGTTTCCGCGATTTTTCCGTCGATCTGGACAACTACCTTTTTTTGCGTTCGGTCCAGTTTCCAAGTCACGGAGTGGCCCCGGTATTGGGTGGCAAACTCCAGGCTTGCGTCCCCGTCCAATTCCAAATCGAAATCAAAAATCGCATCATCCATCGGAAAAAAGTCCCGACTCAATGTTTGATTCGCGGCATACATATCTTCTATCGGAAAACCATCTTCGCGGAATACTGTTGATTCACAACAACGCCAATGATGATAACGCCAAAAATTTCCAGCTGGATTCTTTTGTTGTGGGTCAAATTTCCAGCCCTTTTTGTCTGAGGTCCAAACAAAACTCTCGTTGTCCATAACAATTCGCTTTCGCGAATTTTCCGCGCGCTGCGGTGTGAACTGCGAGTCAAACATTAAAATCTTAAGTGCATCGATTTCTTGCCAACTTTTTTCATAAAGCCGCTGGTCTACGAACAAATCGCCATGTTGAAATCCGATCGATTCTCCCGGGAGCCCCAAAATTCTTTTGACTACGGAGTGTTCGAAACGAGAGTCATTGGCGATCGCGACAACTTGATGCCGAGGTAGCGCTGACGGAAGATCCTTGACAACACAGGCATCACCGGGGACTGTACGTCCCATACTCCATGGATTTTCACGCCAACCGCAGTTTGGACAGACCACTCGTTGGTTTTGTGGCAGCTGTTGAACGTCACTCAAAAACACAAATCGACAATCGTCGCACTCAAATTCCATCGATTCGCCATGGAAGTGGGGTGACATCGAAACGCCTTGGATTACCGCGTCACGTCCGGGTTCAAGCTGACACCCCCCCAAAAAACAAATCCAACCCAGAAAGTAAACGCGACCCAGGAATCGCGTCAACATCCACGCTGTCAGATTTTGCTGGGTTCTGCGATAGTGGTAATGAAGGCAAAGTGGCAGCACTTAACTGATCCTTTTCGTCGACTCTATATTATTCCGTTCTCAAACATCGAATCCGCTTGCGCGGCCACAACACCGATCCATGAATTCAGCATCGCCACCAACAAACGAGAGCGTTTCCGAGAACCGAAAAATTTTGGTTGTTTTGGCTGCGATTTTGTTGGTGACTATTGTACCCTATTTGATTTGGGGTCCGTTCTTAGACGAGGAAATCCCCAAGCGTTTAATGTCCCCGGAATGGACCGATCGTCCCTTTCTTTCGGGTTTCTTGTTGATTGGCTTGCTGGTCGCGGACATTTTCCTGCCTATTCCAAGTAGTTTCGTTTGCACTTGGTCCGGCGCCATGCTGGGTCTAATCCCGGGGACCTTGGTTAATTGGTTAGGGCTGAATTTGTCGGCAGCCATGGGGTATTTTATGGCAAGAAGAGCCGTTGCCAAATTAGCTTCGGCAACGCATGGGGAATCCGATAGGTCGTTGGGAGCCCGTCGCTGGTTTCTGGCATTTTTTCGGGGCCTCCCGGTACTGGCCGAAGGCAGCGTGTTATTGGCCGGAGCCAGAAAATGGGAGTTTCAACAAATCTGGTTTCCCGTCGTTGTTGCCAATTTTTTGTTGGCAGCCAGTTATGCTGCGTTGGGATTTTTCGCGTTGGCAGCGGAATGGTTGGGGAGCGCCATCATCCTGGCCACGGCCTTACCAGCCTTGCCGTTGGCAGTGTTTTTGATCTGGAAGTTTTCCCTTCCCAGCCGCAATCAAAAAGAGACTGAGGGAACATTTGAAAAAATATAAAACGCCTCTTAGATATCTGTATGAGGGAA
>JBGSIY010000963.1:0-3015 GCA_041742275.1 Pirellulaceae bacterium
ATGTTGGCCCTTGCCGTGAAATTGTTGCAAGACCAGAGTCAAGGTCTCCGGTTGATCAATGACCAACGGTTGCGGAAACTGCACGACCCACTCCTGGGCTTTTCCCGTTTCAGGAAGAACGGCCCAACCAAATGATGAGCCGTGCACTTCACTATCGATCGCGCTCTGAGCGTTCCATTTGCCGTAGGGGTTGGATTGGGCCGATGCTGCTTGTTCGATCGTGGCGGATGCATTGGCAAGGGGAATGCGTTGATCGAGAACCTCTTTGTCCCATTGCTCGAGGGGCCGATTGAATTGCTCGATAGGTAACGATTGACTTTGTCGCAGTGCCACAAATTCTGTCAAAACGAAGTTGCCATTGCCGGCTCGTCCCGGACCACGCTGCGGCAGCGTTTCATGGGGCAAGACCTCCAAACGAAGACCTCGGTATTCGCCGGGATTCAATTCGACACGCACAACATAACAGTCTTGGTCCGCGGCGGTTCCGGAAATCAAAACCGATTGATCCGCCGTTACTTGATGATTCACATTGCCGGCTGAGGAGAAGCTCACAGGTGCCAGAGTTTGCCAAGGAATCATTTGACTCCGTAACTGCGTTTCCCAAGCCATTCGTTCGTTATCGAAGCCCTCGGCGTTGGGGTTGATGAACGCCCGCAATGCCGTCAGTTGGGCGTCGATGGGAGCGAGCAAGCCGTCGAGTTCTTCGTCCGCCACTTCGACTTGAGAACCCCATTTCCCTCCGTCATACAATCCTCGTTCTTGAATGTCGGCAAAGAATGCCGCGAAGGAATAAAAGTCGTCAATTGAAAACGGGTCAAACTTGTGGTCGTGACATTCGGCGCAACCGAGGGTCACGCCCAGCCAAACGGAGGCTGTGGTCCGAACGCGATCGGCTGCGTACTTGGCCAAATACTCTTCGGGTTGCACGCCACCCTCTGCCGACATCATTCCCAAACGGTTGTAGCCCGAGGCGACTTGTTGCCACAACGTCGGAGATTCCAACAGGTCGCCGGCCAATTGCTCGCGTGTGAACTGATCGAATGGTTTATTTTCGTTAAAAGATTGAATCACGTAGTCGCGGTAGGGGGAAACACTGACGTCTTGGTCGCCGTGATATCCGACGGAATCGGCATAGCGGACTTGGTCCAGCCAAACGCTGGCCAGTCGTTCACCAAAATGCGGCGACTGCAGGAGTTCGTCAACCACTTTTTCGTATGCGTTCGCGTCGGGGTCCTGTACAAACGCTTCGACTTGCTTGGGTGTTGGGGGAAGGCCGATCAAGTCGAAATAAAGGCGGCGAATGAGGGTAATCCGATCGGCTTCAGGAGAGGGTGCTAGTTTCGCTTCGGCTAGTTTCGTCTGAATTTGCGCATCGATGTAATTTTTGACGGTGGCGGAACTGGACGGCAGATTTGCCAGGTCGGTTTCTTGAGATAATTTTGGGGAGAGTGGTTCCCAGGCCCAGTGGCCCTGCCAAACGGCGCCTTCGGCGACCCAGCGACGAAGTAACTCTTTTTGCGATGGCGTTAAGTGTTTTCTGTGTTCAACGGGGGGCATGACTTCGTCGTGGTCGTCGGAAAAGACGCGACGAATCAACTCGCTCACCTCGGGCTGTTGGGCAACAATGATTTCTCGTTCGGATAAGTCATCGGGTAGGTCCAGCCGTAAATCTGCCTCGCGGGCATTGGCATCGGGACCATGACATTCGAAACAAACATCGGAGAGTATGGGGCGAATGTCACGATTAAAATCGACTGGCTGCGGGACTTGGGCCCCAACCTGGTTGTTTATTACCAAACAGCAGAACAACCATAGGCTCGTTTTCAGATTCAATTGCGGCACAAAAACGGTCCTTGCATAGATGAGAAATTCTGAACATACCTTTCATTGTAACAGCAATTATTTAAGGAAAAACGCAGAGGCTCGACAAATTATGCGGAATCGCCAGTCCTGGTTCGCCTAGCGTCTCCGCTGCAGCCGCGGGTATTGTTCGGTTTCGCGGGATGAATTGGGTTACAATCGAGTTTACGTGGAAACCGAATGTCAATGGTTGAAGAAATAGATGAGGGCCGTGATGCTAAAGATGCTAACGTTTTTTGGGGTGGGGTTGGGACTGCTGGCACTGGTTCAACCCGCTTCGGCGGACCGATGGGATCTGTTGGCCGATGAGGGGTTAGGGAACTTTGTTCGCGCCGATGGCCGGCCTGTGGAGTCGTCGAAATGGGAGTTGCACGACGGTGTATTACATTTGACGGGGGGCGGTGGGGGAGATATTTTTTTCCGAGAATGGGTCGGTGATTTTTCGTTGGAATTCGAATGGAAGATTGCTGAGAACGGGAATAGCGGCGTGAAGTATCGCGTGATGAAGTACGGAGGGAATTGGCTGGGATGTGAATACCAACTCTTTGATGATCGTCAATCGCCACCACCTAAACACGCGACAGCAGCTCTGTACGATGTTCAGGAACCCGCTGGCACGGCCGTCGTGAATCCGGTGGGTGAGTGGAATTTTTCTAAAATTGTGGTCGCGGGTAATCGGATTGAGCACTGGCTGAATGGTTCGCTGGTGGTTGAGACGCACTCGGGGAGCTGGGAATGGTTGGGACGCGTGAAAAAAAGTAAATTCAACGCACACCCGGGTTGGGGGCAAAATCAGATGGGACGGATCATGCTGCAGGATCATGGTAATCCAGTGTGGTTTCGTAATCTGCAATTGACGCGAGCAAGTTCACCGTCGAGGGTGACTAACGTTACGTTCGAGCCGCTCCATTCTGAGCAGAATATGTCGGGAGGTATGGTTGATGGCACACCGTCGGTTCTTGGTTTTTCAGAAGTGCCAGGAATGCAATGTGGTGACCATGTGATTGAATCTTGGCCGGAGTGGCGGTTATTTCGCGGGTCCCGATGGGGACGCTGGCGTTAGTTTTCGTTTTGGAATTTTTTTGAGGCGAAGCGGCAGATTGTGGATCAATTGTGCTCAATCAGGTCTGGAAGGCTGGCAGGTTTGTGACGGTG
>JBGSIY010000964.1:0-14987 GCA_041742275.1 Pirellulaceae bacterium
AGACTGAACCCAGCAAACGATTCACGAATACTGAGGTCTTGACGTTTCATGAAGAAGGTGACAAACCACAATGTCGGCTAGTTGCACCGTTGCCTTGGAACAAACTGAATGTCGCCGTTACCCGTTGCGATTCATCCGAAAATGATGATGGCCATTCCGATATTTGGCACCACCAAATACTCAAAGAAGGCGATACCTTGCCGAATGGTGAAAAGGCACTGAATCGGGCGATCGCAGACGGATTCAGGCAGCACAAATACAGCGACAAATAACCAGGCCGTGAACCGGAGCATACATTCACGCAGCAACTGAAATCAAAGTCTTCGGTTCGTGCCCGGTTACGGCAGGCGTAATCCGTCCTGAAAATACGACGGGCAAGCAAACCACTGATCCATGGAGAGGCAAAATGGGATTGCTCTGGGATCTTATCCAACAATATCAAATTGGTGAAAACTCGAAGGCATCTGCTTCTGACTCTGCTTCCAAGGGACAGGAGATCGGAGAATTGCGAGCCGAACTTAAGCGCACTCAACTCGCGCTTGCTCACCTCATTGATCTCTTGGAAATTCGATTTAACGACGACATTGACGGCGATGGTCAAATTGGCGAGACAGTCGAACGCCATTTTCCACGATACCGCGAGATGTGCCCAAAGTGCGAATTTCGGTTTATGTGGGATGGAAAAAAATGTGGACATTGCGGTTATTCGTCCGATGCCGGAAACAAATAAGACTTTGA
The DNA here is from genome assembly GCA_041742275.1 of Pirellulaceae bacterium. GTDB lineage: Bacteria > Planctomycetota > Planctomycetia > Pirellulales > Pirellulaceae > BJ22. The sequence goes on from JBGSIY010000964.1 coordinate 739, forward strand.
CATCGCGCAGTGAGGAGATGATATTGGGTTGGGTTAGTGGATTGCCGAACGGAGCCGATGCTCAAATTCTGTTTTCAACCAAGCAGCAAACTGGATCATCGAACTCCCTACTCTCCGATCTCGAAGCTCAACGCTGTTATCGCGAGGCCGAGACCAATGGCGGTGGTTTTTTTGTCTAGGGTTAGGTCAGGGGTGTCGACGGCTTCGCCGACGGTGCCTTGGAGGATGACGGTACCGTCGATGGCAATGGCTCGGAAATGGCCGGCGTCGCCTGCTGCTACAGCGTCGGAGCCGATGATGGTTGTGGCGACGAATTCGCCGGCGACGGCCGGGAGGAAGGCGGGGTCGGTATTGGCCGGTAGCGTTGCGGGCGACGAAAGAAGCGTCAACTTCATCACGCTGGTCAGCAGTGCGCACCAAAACGACCTCGATATCTGGGCCTATGTGAACGACGTGCTAAAACGTCTTCTGGCGGGCGAGACGAGCTACGAATCCCTGCTTCCCTGGAACGGGGCCGCCGAGCACCCAGATTCGATCCGCACCTACCGCCAAGCAGAGTGTCGCAAACGCGCCGACAACAAAACCAAAACTCGAGACCGCCGACGCGCAAAACGCGCCGGTCGGGAAAACTAAAAAAACCACCGCACCCTGTTGGTGGACGCTTACGTTGGTTCCGCGATAAAACAAAAACAAACGAAATAAAAACAGATAAGAATGGTGTGAGTATTCACACACCCGACTGAAATCGAACTTTTTTCTGACGAGTACTGATGCCAACTCAGCCAACTCAACAGACTGAACTCGCGCTTTTCGATGAGTGCGGGGCAAAGCGGCCCATAGTTTATCTCGTTTCCTGCCGATGACCTCGGAAACGCCCTTTGTCTACCGAGCTCGCTACGCCGACAAAAATGATGTCACCTGAAACGTGGCCGTGACACATAAGAGTGATTTGTTCTGGCGTGCAGATCGTTTCGCGATTCGCGACGGCAGAATCAGAGTGACGAACAGGTTGAAGTTCGTTCAATCCAATTCCAACTTGTTTCTCGTCTGGGGTTCATTGGGAGCCTTGTTTCGATTCGTCGACTATATCAGACAGAATTAACACGCACTGCGTGGATGGTTTTACCGCGACTAGCTGTATTAAAATATTTCCACAAATTTCGACACAACGATCGGATGCGACTCGTGTTGCCATGCCGATGGGGATACTTCGTATTTTGATTTGTTCACGATGCATTTGGAAGGTTGGCAACAACTCAATCACCTTTTACCATTGACGCAGGAGCGATCATTTGTGGTGAGACTTCGAGCAATAACTCGAAACCTTCTAGTTGATTGGGCAGTGAATCAATAAATACAAGTGTCTGACGAACATCACCACTAGCCGCATGTTTCCATGCCAAAAGCTGCGTAATGTTTCTCACGCGGAAAGCTTGCATTTCAGATGGGCTTAGGGACTTCAGATAAAGACTCCAGTCTGCCAAAATCGGAAATTCCTGCACCAAATCAGCGAGTGAATTCGGAACCACGTCTGCGTTGATTAAACTCCACCCACGCGCAGGCATTCGGTAACGATGTTTGTCAAGCAACCACTTTAACCTCAAAAGTTGTGCGTGACGTGTGTCGGCGATTTCAATGCTGCGTTTCTGGATAAACTCCTCAATCAGCTGCTCATACATGGCAGGTGATTGTGGATCGATAAACGTTGTCATGCTGAACAGGATACTCGAAAGCTTTCTATAAGCGTCAAAGATATCTGCCATTCCGCAGGCCTTTTCCCACAGCAAGTCCCGAAATGGATGTCGGGAAATAGAAAAACTTCCGGTGCGGCCCACGTGCACACTTAGATTGAGATTCTCCATATTCAAAAAGTCAATTGCTTGCGAATCGGACATGTTTGCCACTTGGGCGAGATACTGATCAAGCATCGTCGCTTTGAGATCGGCAACCGCTTGCACTCGTTCGGGTGATTGATCCAGCAACACTAACAAACTTGCCCAGCTTTTGCGTTTCTCTACCCCACCCTGACGTTCAAACTGGTTCCAAGCCAACAAAAAATCACCTTTTTGAATGGCGTTACAAAAGAGCCGGTATTCGAGATCAGAAATCAATGGAGTCCCGAATTCCTTTTGGAAATCAGCAGCCAATTGCCGAATTTCCATTTCCGACATTTTCGGGTTTTTGTGAGAAAGTGAACTCCGAATCCATTGCTTTCGATTCGAGGGTTCTCGGATTTGATCCAATACTTCAAAGCCATCCCGACAGACATTGGTCAAGACCATTGCCTTCAAGATTTGGTCGAAAGAAATCGATTCATTTAAGCCCTCTCTTTGCCAGCAATCGTAGATAGCCGAGTCCATTCCGGCGGCAAAGACCATTTCTTCCTCAGGAGAACCCCAGAAATCGCTATCCTCATCGTCCATGACTTCTTCCGCTTTTACAAGTTCGTCAAACAATCCCACGGCGAATCGGCGAGCCATTTCCGGCTCATGTTGCTGCAGAATTTCTATCTTGAGCAGAATGGCTTTCCGCAGCAAACGACGAGCGGTTGGCGCGGCTTGATCGAATTTTAATTCAAGATTTGTGAATGATTGCTGGCGGAAGTAATCGTCCACAATAATAAGTTCCGCTAGGTTTTTGGCGGCGGTCGTCTTGAAGGGAATCTGCGACAAGTTAATGTCCAGAGTCTGGGGAATTCCGTTTATGAAAGGCTGATGAATGTAGGCTTGAACCGCTCGCTCTAATTGCACGAGGTCTTGATTGGTCTCGTTGTGTAGCTCGGCTTGTATCTCGTCCAGCATCGGGCTAGATGTTTTCGCCAGTGAAATCGCCAACTGAGTCCACGCCTCTTCTTGAAGTAAATCCGCCTCGGCAACGGTGAGAGGTTGAGGTGGTTCGGCGCCTTTGCCAAATCCAGGAGGATTATCAGGCAATATATCCCCAGCTTGTGGCATGTGTTCGCGAATGAAAGCCTGACAGGCAACGACAGCCGACGGGCCGAAGTCACCAGCCATACGACAGAGTTGATTGATTGTTGAAACTTTATCGTGGCTCGACGGAACGTCACGAAGCTGCTCAGTGGCCAGTGCATATTCTCCCAACTCCGCGAACCGGCGTGCTAAAGCATTCCTTAGTTGCTGCTGTTCAGCCACTGACCGCCCCGCAGCGATCACTTGTTGGGCAATCGCCGGGTCACTCGAATCTGCTACGATTGAAAGCAGAGCCTGCAGATGCTCGAACCGGTGGTGCTCCCATTGATCAAACACAGCGGGATTATTTGCCGAATCCGTTACCTCCTGCGTGGCTGGGTCTGTCACCCGATCTTTATCTTCAAGCCTTTTCATTAATACGGAATCCAGCCGCTGAAATTTAGCCCAAACGGCGTTAACCACCATTGCCCTTTCATCCATCGCTTTCCCCGAGAATTCGGGTTGCGTTTGCCCCAACAGCATCGAAGATGAGTACACCAGCATTACAAAAAAAGTAGTTATTGCAAGTCGTTCGGAAACACAGTGGTAGCTCATTGTCGTTACTCGAATCTACGTTGAAGATAAACAGAGCCGTCAGTTACAGAGCCGTCAGTTCTTGAGTTAGCGGAACTAATATTAAAGGCTACCTATACAAATAGCAAATACAAGTAAAGTAAACACAAGCCAAGTAAATATAAGGCAGGAAAACCCCTTCACATCCGGCAGTTCGCTACCGAACATTTGATAATGGAAAGCCATCAGCTACCAATCGATTGCATGATCTCGCTTAAGGCAGACTCCTCAAACCATTGAGAACCTGGTAGAAGTCATGGAAGCTCACTACGCCGGCAAGCGAATTCTTTCATTAAATCCAATTGATCAAAATCTTTCAGCCAAAAAAAACGTGTGAAATAGTCCGACCCGTGAACGCTTACGTCTCTAGGTTTCAGTTTAAAGGTTTATTGTAATAGGTTTGGTCATGCGATGGATTATCACTCTTTTGATTTTTGTTGTTTCGTTTTCACAAGTTGCCGAGGGATGGCAGAATCCGAAATCTTTAGAAGTGTTGTACGAAGCAAAAAAAGAGTTGGACACCAAATTTTACAGATTGCTGGGAGAAGTTTCGACCGATGGAGACATCGCACTGGGGACGGCAAACTCGATTTTTCTTGATTCGGAAGTTCGTGAGTTTGATCATGACCTTGTCATTGACGAACTTGACTTAGTCGAATCGCAGAAAGCACAAATAAAGAAAATCGTTAAATCGTGGCACGACAAAATCGAAGAAGTCGAGAATAGTTTCGAAAAACGTGTCAGAAACGGTGAAAGTACCTTAGACATTGTCAAGGAGACTGATGCTATCGACGAAGAGAATCGGAATTTGATTCTCGACGAATTGGCTCCATCTCAGGTCAGCTCTTATTCCCAGATTTCTTTTCGATACTTAATCAGACTTGTTGGACCGTATCGCGTATTGGAAACGAAGGCCGTTTCGAATCACCTTGAGATTGGGGAGAATGATTTGAAAACACTTAGACCCTCAATGCGGAATGAACGACTACAATTCGAAAAACAAAGGCAAGAGATCTCAAGCCTGTATTTGGAAGAATTTCTAAGTTTGTTAGCCATTGATGAAAGAAGAAGACTTGAATCGGATGGTAAAGCTATCAAGTGTTTGGATGACATTAGTAAATTGCGATCATTCATAACCATTTCTTTAGAGAATGACGAATATCGGAAGTGCAGCGCGATCCAACGACTTTTCGCTAATATCAATTTCGAATTTGATTGCGCAGGTGGTATTCACATTCGAGTTCCGGACGAGCTTGATCCTGGACTTGAAAAAGGCTTTTTTTTGAAGTTTGTTTTTACTAATGAATTTGGCCGCAATTTGTTGGAAAACCTTGCACTGCCGAATAGCAAACGCCATCAGTTAGATCAGCTATGTTCAGTTTATCTCACAGCGTATGCGGAATTGCCTAAACACGTGATGGAGTCGCCCAATGGAGAATTGGCAGTAAGTTTGAGCGAAACAAATGTGAACACTGTTTTACATGATGAGTTTGGTCGGATACATGAAAGACTCCTAGAACTTCTTACCAAGGATCAGCGAGAGCAATTAAACGCAGCTATTTCTCGAGCAGCTGACGTGAAGCTTGGCCCCATTGTCACCATACTTGAATCTCGAACGAAAGAAGACGCGGCCGACTTGTCACTAAAGTTGAATAGACTTTTGAAAAAAATGGATCGATCGGTAAATGAGTTAGAAGATCAAATGTTGATGCTGCTTGCTGAAAAGATGGACCCAAATGTTTCAAGTAAGTTCAAATCTCTTGTGGGGCCAAAAATCACGAATTCACCTTCTTGTATCGACTGCCTTAAGGCTTGGTTTTGACGTAACCGTACACGGATCGAGTTGCTCAAAAAGCGTGAAAAAGGGGTTGAGTGGACCAACTGTGTTAAGTGGACCAAAGGTGTCGGAGTCGCGTCGATGTCCGCGAAATCATCTAAAGTCGTTTACACGTTCCAGCCACACCGGCAAATCTCGAGGAGCAGATCCAAGTAACAATAGCATCCGTTCTTTTTTTTCTTCGGATAAATCTCGAAAGCACTCTTCAATAAGTTCAGCCTCAATCTCACAAGCCATCTCAACTGAAATGGTCTTAGCTTTTCCAAGCTTCTCCATAACCGAATCCCTCTCTTTACTTGAGAGTTGGAAAACTGCACCTTTGCCTAAGGCGTAAAACAAACCTCTCCGGATAGTGTACGCCTTTTCAGCAAGCTCGTTCAAAATGTCCATTTGGCCGGAGGTAAGAATAGATTTGACTGACTCATAAGCATCAAAATATCCTTGATTCAGGGTATCTAACTCGTGTTTATAATATTCCTCTGGCGGCATTGTCTTAGACTCAAACAATGCACCCAATTCTTTTCCCATCGACAGCAAATCTTGTTTAACAAATTCAAGGCGTTCGACTTGATTGTCGGTAAGATTTAACTGCGTAACGAATTCTTCCGACTTCAATAGCCCAAAAATTACTCGCACTGGATGTCGGTTTTGCTTGAAATCATCAAACACAGCTTCAAATAGTCCGCTAGACTTTATCCTGAAATAAGGAAACTCAACCAAGAGGTCAAGGTTTGACAAGTCACGGCCTCTTTCGAGATTATTTTCGTCACTCAAAAAAATCCAAAACCTTATTTCGTCAAGTAGATTACCTCTCATTTCGCCATGTCTGTTTACCCATTCCTCAACCTCAGCCCGTTTTTCACTCGAGATGTCCTCCAAAACTAGTTCGAGCACTTCATCAGCGGAGGATTTGATCTTATCATCGAATTTCTCCAGGTAGGATTCGAGGTTTCGTTTACACTTGGCAATTTCCGATTCACTTAACCCAATGAACTCACTTACTCTCCGATTGTTCAGGAACTTCATAACCCCGACGGTTCTAAAAAAAGTACGCATCTGCAGCTGGGCAACTGTCAGCCTTTGACTCGGCATCAATACGGCATCAATTTTTTTCCATCCCTCTGTCTGGCAAACCAGATAATCTTGCAAATTAAAACTAGCTTGTTGTGATACCTTTTCCCGTTCGCTATTCCAATTTTTTATGGCAGCATCGAGATCTTCGGCTTGCATCCCAACTATTTCTAGTTCTTTCATCAAATCGTCATCATTCAATACGGCAAGAGACCCTATTGAAGCAGTCGGGACTCGTTCGCCAACAACCGCGTTTACCTTGCCAAACAAATCGACAAATATGGTAATTTCAGAAAATGGGACTTCGAATCCGTCAAAAATCTGCCTTGACAACAAAACAACGCGTTCACGGTCATTGTCATTGTCTTGCGCCGATGCAAACACATTAACTACCCTAAAGCCAAACATCGTCAATAAGACGAAGCTAATATTGCAGGCAATTGCGTAGCGATTCATGAAAAGCTCCTTTGATGAAAACGAACCCATAGCCCGCGGGCTTATTCGGTCGAACCGGACTCTAGCACGTTTCGGCTGATGATTCCGATCCGTTTTGGGATAGACTCTCCATATTTTTTAAGAGTTAATACACTTCGGTTAGGATGTTCTGCCACTTGACTCCTAGGCGAAGGTTATCAAGACGAAATTGTACCGCATAGTCCCAAACATCGCAAAACATCTCGGCGTGAAGCTGTTGAAACCATTTCAAATTAGATGAGGCAATCTTTTTTAAAGTCTTGGCCTCAAGATATTTGACAAACGGCTTCAAGATATTGATGGCTTCCGCGATGTTGAGCTGTTCGCGGGTCTCGATTGATTTGTCTTTAAGATGTGACGGTTCAACCGGCCCTCATCGAAGTGAACTTGGCGGCTCCGTCGAGCCTATTGCTGGTTCGATTCCATCGACCCATAAAGCGACCCTTTGACTGATACCTAATTGGGTAGGTTTCTAGTTCATTAAATTGTCAGCGATTTTCTTCGCTTGGATGAATCGAAATCGCCCCCCTCCAAACTCAAAGTCCCGAAGGGGCGACAGAAATCCGCGGATTGCGACCTGTGATGAATTTGCTGTCGCGGCTATCGCCGCTGAGGTGGATTGATGGGGACGCCGTAACTGCGGGTGATACCCACAGCTATGTGCTGTCGCGGCTATCGCCGCTGAAATACAAGTTCGGAAGGAGCCTTATTTGGAGATAAGAGACTTCTGATAACCCCCCAGTTTTTCAACCATGCACCATGCACTAAACATCATCCGAATTTTTGCTGTCGCCTTTCGCTCTGCAAAAGAAAAATATTTTTAATCGTTCGCGGAGCTAAAGCCAACATTTATTTATCGAACGAGCCTGATTGCCCGTTCAAGATCCTTTCCAAGCAGCTGAACCCGTTGAGTCAATACTGGGATGGTTTTTGGTCAACAATTACTCGGACGCTTCGATTTCCGCAGATGGCTAGGAGCCTGTCTGGGAACATCAGCCGAAACGCACTAGCGTGCGGTTCCACGACGTTAACCGTGTGCTAGTGCACTTCGGCTGAATATTGTTTGAATTGCCGGACAGACTCCTAGGCACCCGGACGTCGGCCTCGCAGTATCTAGTTGTTTCTCAGGGGCAAAAGGACTAATTTTCCATCAATTTGGGCTAACACAGAGGGGTGGCCTGCTGCCTCTAACATGACCAGAAGCTGTTGATCGTCAATCACTTCAAATGAAACTAATTTCTGCGGCGTGATTGTATTATTTTGTCCAGCGTCGGCTGTTGTTATGGTTTCACTGGCGTGAGTCTGTTCGTCGTCGATGGCGACTTGTGGCTGACGCCATGGCAACTGACTGGCAATACTGCCGATCACAATCAACACGAGAGCCGCGCTGATCGCGATTAGTTGTCGCCGGCGTTGTCGCATTCGCAACAATTCACTTTGAATGTGCCGCAACATTTCCTGGCGTCGATCTTCACCGATTGAGCTGAGTTCCGTTTTTTCATTCATAACAAACTTAATCCGCTGATTGTTTCCGAGTTTCCGCATTTTCTCGCAACTGAGAAATCAACCTTCTGATGCGTCCATCAACAGCACCTGGCTTGAGTCCAAATCGATTGCCAATTCTAGTCAGCGTCCAGCCCAGGCGATACCGTAGATCGACCAATTGGCGAAGATCAGACGGCAATGTCTGCAGCTGCTCTTCTAGCCAAATGCGTCGCGCCTCGAAGTCGACGGCGTCTGAATCTCTCGATTCGATGAGTTCGTAAGTGTCTGTAGCTAACACTGGATATTTTTTTTCTCGGCGTCCCTTCCGCAACCAATCGTAGGCTACACAGCGAACAACAACTCGTGACCAAGCAGTCAGTTCGGGTTCATCACGTTTTGGTTTCATGGAACGTACGGCCTTCAGCATCGCATCCTGCACCACATCTAACGCGGAGTTTTCATCTGCGTTGAGCAATCGACAAGCATCACTAAACATGAGATCGAAGAACCGCTCGTAGTAGACTGCAAATGCCGCCATATCACCAGCGGCGATTTGCGCCGTCACTCGATTCCAATCGATGGGCTCTGCGGCTGGCTTCGGTTCTGACATGCGTTTTTGACTCTCGAAGCGATACCGAAATTGGGAACTGCAGTTCGGACGACTGTGCCAATTATGATTTCGGGAACTGGCGGGTCGACAATGCCGACGGTTAGTATGCAATGCTTTTTAAACGAGAACATTCCAACTCCCGGCCGAGACTTCTAGAGTCCCGCCGGGCGAATGGACGCATCGGTCGCTCACCTCAAATTGTTTTGAGTGAATTGATTGACAATCTGAGTGACCATCTCAAGTTGGTGAGGGGTTCCTTTTGCAAAAAATAGGCCTGAGGCTTGATGGTACTTCGTCTCGACTGGATTCGTATTTCCGCCTTGAAACTCAAGACCGGCTTTTATTGCCTCGACCAAAATTTCAGCAGAGGTTTCCGGTGAACCTTCAACCCCTGACGTCTCCAACAATCCTTCAGCGGGAGCTCTCCTGCCCTTCAAGTTAAAAACGAGAGTTTGAGGTGGGGCATAGTTTCCATATTCAATCCGCACGAATGCTAGATCTTCATGGTTGGGACTGATAGCGAGATTGGTAGCAAACCCGATCGCGTGCAGAGCTGAGCTGGCATACACGTCTTTAAGTCGAATCTTGGGTAAGGGATAGTCTTTAATGTCGGCCGGAATGATGCAATTGAAGTCAACTTTTTCTTGCAACAATTCGATGAACTCAGCAACCGTCCCGCCTGGAAAATCGATCGAAACCATTTTTTGTAGAATAATAGAGGGCTCTTGTTCCCTATTCGGAACAACTTCCTCAGACGTGACCTGAGCCTGTGTTGGGTTATCCACGAAACAACACAATACGAGCACGGCGATTAAACTTGGAAACAAAGCCTTGGAAAACATACTATTCACCTTTGAAAAAGTTCAATTGGAACAAAAAAGTCGACCGTCGTGACAAGTCTATGCTGAATTAACGAGCCAATCATCGTTTTTTCGCGCAAACTTTCCCGGAAGAAGTCCACAGCGTTAAAATTCCGATCGACGTGTTTAAAAACACGGCCCGTTTTCCGCAGAATGCGAGGATTGGGAAAGGAAACCGCGCAGAAGGTCGCCTTAGAGCGAAAAGGAACAGTTGCTATGGCGGTGCATGTAAACCAAGCCGTACCCGTTTGGCTCGTCCATGACTGAACTTAGATTTCATGTTCGGTATTGCGATCTCAGGATTGAATTGAGGCGAACTTTGCCCTGAGAACGAACCGATCGCCCCGAAAGTTGACGTTACGACTTGACCTGGAACGGGTAAACCACAACCCGCATGACAACCCGTTTCGAGGTTGAATCGAAAGCAACTTTCGGCTCGCGGGCTGCGCAAAAATACCAGATCAGATGGTTACTCCATTTTGAGCGTGGGTAAACGAACTTGGGTCCGGTTGGTGGCAAAGTCCACAATAAGGGGACTTGTACCTTGTCTTTGATTCTTTGGTTCGGTCCTCAGTTGGGCGTTTATTCAGATTCTTCAGCCTGAAGGCTGTACTCCAACGGGGGGCGATGTTGGAGTTCGAGCTTTGGTTTGTTTTTGGTGGGGTGATTTTTTGGGTTTGCTGCTCAGTTGGGCGTTTATTCAGATTCTTCAGCCTAAAGGCTGTACTCCAACGGGGGCGATGTTGGAGTTCGAGCTTTAGTTTGTTTTTGGTGGGGTGAATGTTTTGGTTTGCTCCTCAGTTGGACATGTTTTCAAATGAGTTGGGCAAGTTTGCCAATGCCTCGGCGACTCACAAATCAGGCACTTTGGCAGTCTTCCCGAGGTTTGCCTGCTAGAATTGAGCGATAATGAATTCCTGCTGCAATGGGAACAACAATATCAACGTCCTATCGCTCGACTTGGGAGCATTCGAAAATGAAACGGCTCGCGAAGATATCCCAACCAATCAACCAACGGTCCGCCAAACGGCTCTGGCGAATTCTCAGCGTCTTTTTATTTCTTCAGTTATCGTGGCTGGTGGCTGAGGCAGCTGGGCAAGAGTCACTTGCAGAACAACGGGCTCAACGAGCTGAGTTTCAGTCGCTCGAAATGATTACCTCGCGATATGGGGGGTGGATCTTTGCACCCGGAATGCATCCCAAAATCGTCTGGCGCGATGCCGAGACAGCTCGCAAATTTGGCCTCGACCCCGGTTTCAAAATCCGTTGGTTCAATTCGAATCTGGAAGAAGCCCCAGCACCATCCACTCCCGGTCGCTGGATCGCATGGCTCGAAGGAACCGCCCCCAATCAGACTCCGCTGCGCCGCGCCTATACCTTGTTCGCCTTGACCCTCAACAACGAGAACAATAACGCGCCCATCGTTCCCGACCTTACCGTGCGACTGCCGAATTTTCCGGGTGATGGCGCTCCCGCTGCTTGGAAAGAACACCAGAATGAATTCGATCGAGCTTCGAAAGATTTCCTGCTGAAGGCTTTAATTGATTCGGAAAAAGGTGCCATCCTCATGGCGGGTATCGCCGAGTCGCAAGAGCTGGGACGGCCCAAACGATTTCCCGAATGGACATCGTCCGTCAACGCCCAGCATCACCTCAATCTGAAACTGAAGCTGTTGGGATATGAGGCAAACGTGACGCCGTTGGAACCGCCGCGAAAACGAACGACCCCATCGACAACGATCCGTCCCGGTTCGGCAGAGGACGCTGGTGTGCCTGAAAACGCCAAGCGGGTTATCGACGACTTCTGTCAGCAATGGGTCGACGCAACGAAAGAACCGTTTGTCACTTTGGTCGCCAAAAACGGTGTGATCATCACTCACTCTTCGTTTGGAACGACACCTGACGGTACGCCGATCGATTTGGATTACCGCTGCTGGGCCGCGTCCATTACAAAAACAGTTACTGCGATCATGTTCAGCCAGTTTGTTGATCAGCGATTGATCGAGTTGGACTGGACACTCGACCGAGTCTTTGCCGATTATCCTGTCAATGCGGCGATGGTTCCGACATTCCGTCAACTGCTCAACCACACGAGCGGATTGAGCGGAAAAGCCGACTGGGGCGGGATGATGAATCCCCATCTTGAGAACATTGTCCTCAACGGAATCGATCTCAACGAACCGGGTAAAAAACACGAATATTCTGGACTGGGGTTTGAATTGGCGGCCAAGGCGATGGAAATCCGCACGGGCAAAGCCGCCGCGCGAATTTTTCACGACCATTTGTTTGAACCGCTGGGCTTTGGCAACGTGATTCTGGGGAATGCCAGTTCGGATGCCGAGTTGACAGCCCGCGAGTTGGCGATCCTGGGTCAATGGATTGCGAATGAGGGGAGCTATGGTGATCTCGAATTTGTTTCTCGGCAAACGTTTGCGGAGCTGTTGCCAAAAAAGATGGATGTGCCCGGCGCCTTTGTCGATCAGGGGCTGGGCCTTCATCGCGTCAGCCATCGTCGCGAAGGCGCACCGGCAAACTCGATCGAACCCGGCGATTTGTTATTCAGCAAAAACGCCGTCGGCCATGGTTCCTTCTCTGGTTGCATCCTGATGGTCGATTCTGATCAACAGTTGGTCATCGTCCAAGCTCGCAGGAAATTCAGCGAAGCGGACAACAAATACTGGACCCGTTTCTTCCAGGTCATCGCCGCAGCGATTGAAAATGATTCCAAGTAAGACTGCTGCATTCCCAGAAAAGCAATAAGTCGCTGATGATGCGGGCTTTCCAGTGGACGATCCGTTCTGAAACGATGTGAAGGAAGCAATAGGGAAATTATCAGGACAGAAATATAGGGACCGTTCGGTAATCAGCCGCCACGATCCATGCAGCAGCCGGTGACGTCCTGGCTATGCGACCATGATCAGTCACATCAGCGGCCCCTCGCTTTCGGGAACTCGTCTTCATCGGCGCATCTTGCATTTGGAATTTGCGGCGGGGTCCACCCTATCCGATGGGGTTCAATGGCATGATTATATTCGCCCAACGGTGGTGTTTTACCATTGACTTCCCCATTGACAAAATCCGATGCCGACTCCGATGCAAGAAGACTCTTGCTACGGGAATCTTTAGAACCTATCTCAGATTTTGAATTCCTTGCAAACCGCGGATTGCGCCCCTTGGTGCGAAGGGTGAAGAATCAACCTTGTCTGGAAGTTCGAGTTGGGCTAGATTTTCAAATTGGCCGACTCTTTCCGATTCGGTTTTCACATTCAAATCGTTGTCAACACCGGTTACGACGGCGATGTTGAACTCGGTTAAACCGGTCGATTCCTGCAAGTGAATGGAGGCAACCCAATGATCAGAGCTTTATTTTCCCATGCCGTCTGGTTGTTCTTGGTCGTGAGCCCAAGTGTTGTTTATTCACAAAAGACGACGACCATCAACCTCCCTGTGTACGATTTGAAGGGAAACGTCAAAACGATATCGGGATTTGAGTTTGGTCCCAATGGCGGTGAGAAGGTGTTTCAATTGTCTTTGGGAGCCAACCCAACGAACAATGAAGTTGCTCTGGCCCCGAGTGAACTTCGCGAAACGCCTTTGTTGAGTCTGATCAATCACCCCAGTGTCGCCGAAGAATTGTCGTTGACAGGGGATCAACAAGAAATGATCGCGGAGGTCAATGAATTTTGGAGTTCACGGGCGACAATTTTGGCGAAAGAAATTCGCTTCGGAGTGGACGGAAGTTCTGATTCATCCCAGATCGCAGACCAAATCAGAGCCAATAGTGCCAGGCAAGACGAAGAACTGTTAAAGGTTTTGGTCCCTCATCAAATTGGGCGCCTCAAGCAGATTGCGTTCCAATCGATCGTGAGTATCCATGGATTGATGGGCGTTTTGTCATCGCCACGGTTTAAAGGAGAATTTGAGTTGGATGATCAACAGTTAACGAGTTTGCGAAAGCGATTTACAGATATTGAAGATGAGTTGAAGGCCGACATCGAAAAATTGAAAATGGAAGCTCGAGAAAAGATGATCAAAGAACTCTCACCAAAACAGCGTTCCAAATTCAATGAGATGTTTGGCGAGGCTTTTCAAATCAATGAAGCGGATTGGAAGAAAACGAAATGACAAATGCGTGACGGTCGATTTGATTCGTTTGGGGAAGGTTTTTTTTGTGTGGGGGGGCGGTGCGGTGCGGTGGGAAGGTTGGAGTTTGGGGTAGAACGATGCGCGCGTGGCAGGCTGAAGCCTGGACTCCAACGACGCGCGTGGCAGGCTGAAGCCTGGACTCCAACGATGCGCGTGGCAGGCTAAAGCCTGGACTCCAACGATGCGCGTGGCAGGCTGAAGCCTGGACTCCAACGATGCGCGTGG
>JBGSIY010000965.1:0-2985 GCA_041742275.1 Pirellulaceae bacterium
CGAAACAAATGACTGACGTTTTAGAAGTGGCTTATCAGAAATCGGAACTAATCCCCAAGTGTATTTGAAGACAGTTCGATCAGCACCATTGACTACGACAGCTGCATTCTTGTCAAGAACAACATCTACTTCAATGGGCAACAACAGAGTGCCCTTGCTTAATGTAAATGAGATTGTTTCAATACAACGCTCATTGTTGGCATGATTTTTGTCGCACAGCAATTTACACCGGACAAACTCATCGTCTTCGATCAATTCAACCTTATCGACGTAGTCGGCAACCAGTATTGAATCAATACGCTCGCGAAGCCTTGATAACAAGGGCAACTCTAACATTTCGATCATAGGCAATGTTGCTGTTTTAATTTCTGTAACCTGACGCAACGAATACGTTTGCTCACTATTGGTACCATTTGGAACAACTATCGCCCAATATGTGGGATTACTGATAAAAACTTCAGTAGAACTATTTCCATTCCGTAATCTCTTGAATTCTCCTATACTATTTGACCCTTGAAATCTTGCAAACATTTTTTCAACTTGGGCGTCTGGAAATCCAGGAAATGAAAGTTTTGTTGTTTTACTTTGTTCATGATTCTCAAGTAGCGTATGCCCCGACAAATAGTCTTCGTACATAAGTTTCATTTGACTCGCAAGTTCTGAAACCGTTCTACTGTCTTGAGCCTGAGTTTCTATGTTGAGAAAAAAACAAAATACGAATGCAATTCTTGATACGTTCATAGAACTTTCCGGTCAAATAAAACAATAAAAGGCATTCGCGGGGTTGCCCCCACGAATACCAACCAAGGGATCACCTTAACTACAAACACAATTCAAGAAGGCCCCCTGTGGTGTAGATGTTGGCAAGCAAATCGGTGCAGACGGCGGATAAATCATCGGACAGCCATGCGGAACCGCACAGCCGTTATTCGTGGCGTTGGTGCAAAATGTTGCAGGCCACGTTGGATCATCCGCCATGGCTTGCTGCACGCACAGCAGCGAGCCTAGCAGGCAACCCATTAACAGGGTTGACTTAAAAAAGCCGCTCAAAAAATCTCTCATTTTTCCATCTCCAAAAAAGAACCAACTAAATCCACAGCAACTAAATATTGCTGAGGGGAATGCAAGTGACAAATCCTTTGCGAGACCGAGGCAAACTCGGCCAGGGCACCTTCCAACCGACCGCCCGAAAGTTCACAACCCGACACCCGACTTCTAGCCTCTAGCCTCAAGCTCGGAGGAAGCTCGAATTGACCACGCCGTGACTGAACCCTGTCTAACTCGTCATCGGCGCTGCGACATGAATCGATACAGCAATCCCACAAAGATCACACCCAAAACTCCAGCCAACCACCACCAGGAAAACGAATTTGGCCTCTTTGTAAAATCCGGTTCATCCAAACCAAACGCACTTAATGTGAACTCGGCATCGGATTCGTGTTCCATGGCAACGAATCGAACTAAAATTTCAGAGGTCAATTCGCGACCTTCACCAGTTCTTGCATATTGACAAATTCTTGCAGGAAGAACGGTCTCACCAATAGGTTGATAGTCGTGATACTCAATGGTTGATATCGATTTCGTTTTCGATTGGTCTATAATTTCACACCGGCAAAGGAGTGGTAGAAAATTAAATTGCCTGCTCAAGGTAACTTCATAGTGGCATGTTACCTGAGGGATATTGGGGGTGCTTTTTTTAGGAAATGAGTCAAATTTCAGCATGGCATCAGCGGACTCAATTTCGGAGGATGGAATAATTTGCAAATTAAAATAGCGATTTTCGCTATCGCCTCCTATGAGTATGTCCGGGCAATAAACTGTCAAACTTGGCCCCACGGAAAAAAGCATGTCTCTCAGGCGGTTTTTATTCCTGTCACCAAGGCGCTGTGCCACACGACTATGTTCCCAATTCATGTCGAGTGTTTTCGAGATCACCTCTTTTAATTCCCATATGTCACTCTTCTTGTCGTCGACTGAACGTGGTCTCGTCAAGTGAAACAAGTAGTTGTTATTCTCACCGAAAACCGCATTCGGGTATCGTTCAGAACGCGTTACATTCAAGCGCTGGCCTACCATTCTGATATGTTGCGAGTCAATGATTCCGTGGACTGGTGATTGTTCTCGAATCTGGATATGTCCCAAGGCTGATATATTGGCAAAATGCCCTTTCCATGCCTCTTCAATTGATTTTGCAAGAGACTGCCCCGCACATCGCTCTGGCTGCAGGCAAAAGATCGCAAACAGCATAATCCCCAAAATTGCGGTGCGTCCAATCATTTAAATCTTTCCATTTTCTTTTGGGTTTAACATAACTCACAAGCCCATCGTGTAAATTTTGATGACGACAAAGTGACGAAGTCATTCGCTATTTCGAAGAACGAAATACGCCTAACCTCCCGCTAACCCATACTCCTATTAGAAAGAGCAAGCCCAAAATGATGGATAACCAAATCCAAAACGAAGAGTCCACATTAACACCCGGCGGTTCTTGGATGCCAAAATACGGGAGTCGTAAATTACTAGATGGGAAATTAGGAATCGGTTCATATTCGGAAACCTTTATTTTCTCATTCTTCATACCCTTCATTTCCTGCGTGATTGAATCAATCAAACCGGGTTTCAAATTCCCATAGGAAAATTTCACTTTGACGAATTCTTCGCCCGCTGAAAAGCTCATTCCTCCAACTTTAACTTCATCCTTCATTCGGAAAATTTGCTGAACGCCGCATCCCTCTTTGTCGAAATACAACTCAACAATAACGCCTTCCGATAGGCCAACAAGTCTGTCGCAGGGAACTCCATCGTAATTCTGATCTTCATCAAACGAGATATACTCCCAGTTTTCACCAGTTATTATCGTTCGTAATGGATTCCCAATACCCGCAGTACTATAGGGAATAAATGGAGCTGCAAGATCGATCCCTTTACGTTTAGAAGTCATGTCCATGCGATCTAGGGTATAAAGTTCATTTCGGAACTGCAGAT
>JBGSIY010000966.1:0-4539 GCA_041742275.1 Pirellulaceae bacterium
TTCCAAAGGGGTTTGCGCCCAATTATCAGTCACGAATTTAGCGGATTCCTCGGTTTTGACACCAGCGGGAGTGATCGGCACATCACTGACTAACAACAGTGCTCCGCGTGAGATGGAGTTGTAATGGCCAACAATAAAGATGGTCGACGTCTCCATTTCGATGCCAATGCAAGTCATTTTAATCAGGCGTTGGCGAAAGCGATCATCGTGTTCCCAGAGACGTCGATTTGTCGTGTACACCACCCCAGTTCGATAGTCCAGTTTGCGTTCGACAAACCGGTCTGAAACATATTTGTGCAACTTAAAACTAGGCAACGCGGGTACTTCGGCCGGAAAATAATCGAGGCTCGTTCCCTCTCCGCGGATGGCCGCAATGGGTAAAATAAAGTGCCCGATTTCACTGGTTGACTTTAACCCGCCGCACTTCCCCAAAAACAATACGCCCTTGGGTTTTCTGGCCGAAAGCAAGTCCATGATCGTGGCTGCATTTGCCGAGCCAATTCCAAAATTGACAATCGTCAGTCCGGCGGCATTGGTCGCCGCTTGCATCGGTCGCCCCGCACCGTACAAATCACATTGAAATTTATTGCAAAACGACGAGAGATAATCATGGAAATTCGTCAGCAGAATGTAGTCGCCAAAACGATTTATTGGCATACCCGTGTAACGAGGCAACCAATTTTTGGCGATCGCTAAACGGTCGACTTGTGCACCTGTTTCAACGGGTTCAATCATTAAATATCCTCGTCAAAAAACCATGAGTAAACCGCTACTCCGCTCACATGCTTGTGTTGGTCACTCTTTTCCAATCCATTGACTCCCTGGGCGATTCCTCCGCGATCGTTGTGATTGGCGGGCAAGCCCCGACCAACAGGCATCAGCCCCGCCAAGCCCAACGAAGAAGTTCGTTAATTTTTGGAACTTTGCCTTGCCACAAAATACCTACTCGGAATATCCTACCGGCAACAACAATCATGATTAGGGTGGAAGCAATTAATAACAGCAACCCACCTACAAGCTCCAACATGGGAATCGGTTGATTTGTCGCCAAGCGGAGCACCATGGTGGTACTGGTCGCCGGCGGGAACAACGAGATCCAAACGGCCATCGGGCCCAGGGGATCGCGAATAATGAGCAACCAAACAAATAGGGGGAGCATCATCATCATCCAAACAGGGAGGAGCATCGACTGTGCTTCTTTCAATTGGGAGACGCTGGCGCCGATAGCTAAAAATATTGATGCATAAAACAGAACGCCAAAAATTTGAAAGACCACAAACCAGGGCAACAAATGAAACGGAATGTTCTCTGTCCAGCCTCGATCTTGGGCTACAAAATAGGAACCGGCCATATAAATAACAAAAATCGTCAGGGAACCACTGACGGTTCCCAACAATTTTCCCATCATCAACTGGAACGAACTGACACTTCCCAGCATAACCTCGGCGATACGTTGCGATTTTTCTTCCAATACGCTTTCCAACATGGGTTGCGCGGCCATGAAGATTACCATGAACATCAACATCATCAGACCTAAGGGTAGAAAGATATCGGCCATTTCGCTTTTTTCCTGAGCCGATTTGACTTGGCCATCCACTGATTTTTCGGCCAGCCCCATGCCGACGACCGCAATCGGTCGCGACGCCAATTCAATGCGAGCCCGCTGGCCTTCGGCAAACTCCAAACTCAATCGTTGGCTACGGACGACCTGATTCAAAGTTTGTGTTAGCCATGAGCGAGCATCGGCAATACTGGAATCTTGTGAGTAGAATTGCACGCGATTTGATGTCCCATCAGTATTGGCAATCAGTCCGGGTGGCAAATCAACAAATCCATAATAATCACCCGCGCGAATTTTCTCTGACATTTCGAGCAACAGATCTTCATTAGGAGAATCGATCGGCGACTTTTCCAACAAGAACAATTCACCGCGCGTCATGGTAGACATGCCGTTGGGTTCGGAAGTGGTTTCTCCTGACGTTTCAGCACCTTGCGCTGCTGAAACCGCACCGCGAACACTTTCATTGTGTGCTTCGGCAGCTTGCTGCAACGACTCAAAGAGGCCGTTTCCTCCATCAAAAACGACGATCTTACGTTCTTTAATTTCCCCAACATTTTGTAATAAAGACATGGCTGCCATACTGCCAAACATCAGCACAGGCATCATCACGATCGAAATCAAAAACGCCTTGGTCCCCACCATTGCTCGGTATTCACGAGAAGCTATGGTCATGATTTTTCGCATTCGTCAGTGCTCCCTAAGTTCCCGCTGATGTGGTTTGACTCGCAGGAGAATTCACAATCTGATCGGGGCGAGCAATCCGAACAAAAATATCGTGCAGCGATGGCTTAATGACTTGGAAATGCCGCACTTCTCGTTGATGCATTAACTCTTGCAAGTAACGTTGTGAGTGCTCGGGACGCTCCATGCGGAATTCGTGATAGCGCCCGACTTGAATGTGCTCGGCCGTACCTGCCAATTCGGGAACGCTGGTGTTATCGCCTCCAAACTGGACTCGAACTCGATCGGCGGGATACTGAGCTTGAATGGCATCTAAGGTGCCATCCAAAACTTTGGTGCCATTGAAGATCATAAAAATGGTGTCGCACATCTTTTCCGCCATCTCCATGTCGTGAGTGGAAAAAACGATCGTCGTTCCTTGGGAACGCAATGAAAGGACCGCTTCTCGCAATGACTCCATGTTGACCGGATCCAAACCACTGAAGGGTTCGTCGAGAATTACCAATTGCGGCTTGGCAACAACCGCGGAAATGAATTGAACTTTCTGGGCCATCCCTTTGGACAGGGCTTCTATGCGTTTATTGGCCCAAGCGGTTGCTCCGAGTCGTTCCAACCACGAGTCAATTTCCTCGCGGCAATTGTAAAAGCCTTTGAGGCGGGCATAGTAAGTGAGAATGTCACGGACCTTCATCCGTTTGTATAAACCCCGCTCTTCAGGAAGGTACCCCAAACGATTGTCGGCGACATCACCGGCAGTCTCTCCCAAGACTTCGACTGTCCCTGAGTCCGGTTGAAAAATTCTTAGAATCATCCTCAACGTCGTCGTTTTGCCGCTGCCGTTGGGGCCTATAAAACCATAAATCGAACCTCGGGGGACCACTAAGTTCAATTGGTTGACCGCGGTCTGTTTACCAAATCTTTTGGTCACGCCGCGGAGTTCTATCGCGTTGTTCATCAATACGTTGGTTCTAAAGGCTTGCGAAACGAACCTGTGGGGGTCGTTCAAGGGGCCGGAAGGCGGAAACGGATCACGGCCAAAACCCCTTGGATGCTGGTTCTTACCCCATGATACTCAACTTGGTTTTCGTCTCCAAGATAGTTGACATTTGGCCTAACAAATCGTGATGCGTTCAGCCGTTGGGGGAAAGGCAACGATTATACAGGTGCAAACCTCCGAACCACAGCCAATGCTGCTGGATGGATTGACGGTCGCAACACACAAAAAAGCGTTCTCTGCAACAAGAAATCCTAACCAAACGGTTTGGTGCTTGTACTAGGGAATTGTCCGGAAATAAACTGGCTATTTGGCTCAATGTCGCATGGCTCTTCGAGCCGTGATTTTTCGACTCGGAGAGTCGATCTACTAACTTCAATCCGGGAACTTAATCCCGGACAATCACGAAGACCATGGGGCATAAGCGACTGCGGCGACCGCGAATTTGCGTGCAGTCCCTCCATGCTGGCCTCGATTTTATAGACTCAGGGACACCGATCCCGGCTCCGTGCCCAATTCACTGCCGACCTCCGATTTGCCCGTTGATTGTTCTGGACTCAGCGTCGTCTTGGGGTTGAACACCTCATCTATTCGCGACAGAAAATCCATCGGACCAAAAAAAGTTTGGGAACCAAAATGCAACGGTTCCTCTCGGTCGGGATGGTAGACCGCATAATAAGGTAGGCCGTGAGCCGTATTACCAAAACCGTCCAAAAGCATATTGATTTCCACAGACTCAACGGTGTTGTCGGCTTTCAACGCGACAATATTTTTGTCCCGAAAATAATTGAAAGTCTCCTTACGGTTAAACGAAGTGAATTCATTTGTCTTGCAAGTAAAACACCAATCGGCCGTGGCATCCACAAAAACAGGTCGCCCCTCCGCAAGATACTTATCCAACGTGGCCTTGGAATAGGGTTCCCATTGCAACTCATATTGAGGCAGAAGGTAATAGAACGAAAAGATGATACCGACGGCTGTCACTGCGGCCGCCATCCCCCACGTGCGAATTTTCTCTTTGAGTTCCGCGGCCATGGACATATGCCCCACCAGCCAACAAGCCATACCCAAAAAGACGAGGAGCGACAATGTGCTAGTTTGATACTTTTTTGTGACGGAGCCGAAGAAGAAAACCACTGCACCTAACAACAAAAACCCCATCAAGACCTTGAAGGTAATCATCCAGTTCCCTGGCTTGGGCAGCATTTTTGCTAGACCGGGGAACATCCCGATCAACAGATAGGGGGCCGCCATCCCCAGTCCCATAAAAAAGAAGACTAAATAGGTAATCCAGACCGGCTGA
>JBGSIY010000967.1:0-2842 GCA_041742275.1 Pirellulaceae bacterium
CGGAAAATCCCGTGTTGGCGGCGACCAACATGGGCCTGCGAAGCTCCACGGCGCGAAAAACGTTGCAAGCCAAATGGAGATCCAAGCAGCTGGTTCCGAAGAACCATCCGTCATTTGTTAAATTGACCAACCAATCGATCGGTCGTCCGCTGGCTTCGATTTCGTTCAAGTGGTTGCGAATCAAATGGGGAACGGTCGACTCAAAACAGACACTCGGCAACAAATGAAGTGCCAAAGAACTATCGGGCGAGCCTTGTTTGTTCCCTATCGACGACAATGGAATCGCCGCCGGGCCAGGCCCCCGCGTTAGGCCACGTCCGATCGGTGTTAACTGGGCCACTGCCGGGAAATTTTCTGCTAGGGGAATGTACTCTCCAAACATCACGCGGTGGTTTTTGTCGTAACGCGAACGAATTCCTGTAGGCCTAATGAGGGCGATCGAATTGAACTGTTCGTTGCTCTCCATACCCACCGTGGCGATCCCTGTGAGCAATTCAATCGGAGCCAACGGAACCTGGTCGCTCCCTGGTTCAACAAGAGAACCCATGGAGTATTCAAAGAATTCCATAACGGCGTCCTCGTTGAGGAGCGCTGTGGATTCATTGTCAGCAACGGTTGACGTCGGTGGATGGTTGGGGGGAACGGTCTTATAAAAAAGGGGTTGCAAAAAAATGGTTTCTGGCCAAATGACCAAATCGGCATCGGGAAACTTTTGGCGGGCAACGACGGACAGGCGGCGGTAATCATCGCGTTGACGACGCAAATGAGCTTCGATCTGGTCCTCTGGCGGAAAAATAGTGTCGATCGATCCTTGGATAATCAGCGCAGTTCGAATCGCTGCGGGGGCCGATGCATTCGACGGCTTATCGGTTGCCGACAAGCGGAAATTGCCGTAGCCGAAAATTAACCCCACGGCCAAGACGGCGGCCGTGATGCCCAGCAGGAATTGCCTGGGGCGTCGACGGCGTTTCGCAGCCGCAATCACTTGATCGCTATTCTGGTCCGATCGCTCCCAGGATTCCCAGGCTAGGCTCAAACCCGTCGCCGAAAGCACCATCAAGAAGGAGAGGCCATAAGCGCCTCCGATATCGGCGATCTGAATCAATAGCGGGTGTTGGTATTGACTGTGACTTAAAAAAGCCATGCCGAAACTCAAGGCTGTTTGGGCGCGAATCCATTCCAATCCGGTCCAGACCACCGGAATCACGATCAGACGAGGGAGACCAAGCCCCCAAACCGCTTGCCGACTCACGGCTATAAACGTCAACACATAGCCCCCCAACGCGGCACTCATGAACAGCCAGCCCACCCACAATGCCGGATGGGGAATGGGAATGAAATAAAGTGTCGCCAACCAGTACATGAACCCGGCCATCCAAATTTGGAAATAGGGACGGCGTCCGCGCAGGCTCGGCGGATGGATCAGCGAAATCCATGGGAGCAAGGCAATCCAACCGATGACATTCCAGTTCAACGGTGGGAACGAACACCACAACAAGACACCCCCCAAGGCGGCAGAGCCAAAAACGCTACGGGTTAAGCGGGTCCACGTCGTGCTCGACTTTTCCAAACTCGAAGAGGTAGCAGGTTTGTTGGCTCCATCCATGTTCGCGAATTATTTCCAAATGAGACAAAGGGTGCCGGAGCAAGAAAAGATTTATCATCCCGTCTATCGAACCATAAATCAATCCGAATCGATATCAAGGCTCCGGATAGTATCGATTCGGGAACGTCGACGGATCAGGGCTGCCGGGCACAAGCGGTCCGAGTCAGGTTAGGTCGCGTTTTTTAGGCCGGGTAAACATTTTCTGTTAAACGTTTTCTGGTGTGCCACGTGGCGTGTGCGACATGTAGGGGCCAGTTCACCATTACCTCGAGCGGGGCGCCTCCCCATAAGGCCATCGGTAAGTTCAAAACAACGCCGCGTCCATGTTGTTTATCAGAATGGCCGTGACACCGAAATTCCTCAAACGGGCTCCAGCTCACTTTCAACCAATTAGTTCAAAAATAAAGACCAAAGGAATGCTAATTTAGGTTCCTCTTGACTCGCGCCGCGAAGTGGGAGCGTGGTTCAAGTTAAAAAAGATCATCCAACAGCCCACGCCGATTGGAATCAGTGCAAAAATCACTAACATCACAAGGCTAATGATCCATTCGGCCGTCGTTGTTGCCGGGAGTCCCGAGGCCGGAAGCCCCTGGGGGCCCTGGGAAAAATAACGAAAAAATGTGGCGGCCCCGATGGCAATCAAAATGAATCCGGATATCAAGCGACCGAGTTGGGCGGGGGTGAGACCTGGAGCCCCAGAATGAGCCGGTTCGTTGCGGAGGCGACCGGGCGTTTTGGAAATCGATGGAGAGGCAGCAGAATCATTTGTTGACGATTCTATCGACTCCGCAGGGACGTTCGCCTTGCTTTTTGATTTCGATTTTTTTTTAGGTTCTACCATCAATATCCAGCTATTTTTTTTGGCCATGCTTAGTTGTTAGTCAGACAGTCTTGTGTCTAAATTAAATCCACTGCCGATACTCGACTGGAAACACCGGGTCTAACCAAATTTCAACGCCATAATTTAACGTCAAAATTTATGGGTTGTACACACCAGCGGAATTGAGTATCCACGTGATTTACTTCCGCTACAATCGCAAGCACTTGAATCCAAAATCGTAGCCGATGCAAGCGATTTTGACGACCCGACCTGACAGAGAGAGGCACGTGTAAAATTGTCCAAGTGGACAAAAAGTCATCAAGGGCTTAGGTTATGTCCCAAAACAATTTCCGCGTTTGTCTTGTCGGCGATGAAGGTATTGAAGGCCTTTGCTGAATTTTAAGTCCAGCGAGATC
>JBGSIY010000968.1:0-8082 GCA_041742275.1 Pirellulaceae bacterium
TCGGAACTGTTCATTACAGGCCGACTGAAAGACATGATCATCATTCGCGGCGTCAATCGTTATCCCCAAGACGTCGAGGCGACGGTGGAAGGTGCCGACGAGCGATTGCGCACGGGCGGTGCCGCGGCGTTTGCGGTGCAGCGTTGGGATCGTGAACATTTAATTGTCGTGTGCGAAGTCGAACGTCGTCCCAATTCGGGACTCGACGGGATTATTGACAAGATCCGTCGGCAGGTCACTGCGGAGCACGATATCCCGCCTGATGTCGTAGTGTTGGTCCGCGCCAATTCTGTGCCGAAGACCTCCAGCGGCAAGATTCAGCGTCATGCCTGTCGCCTGAATTTTTTGGATAACAAATTGCTGATTCTCGATCGATGGAGTATCACCGACGAACCTGCGGCCGATGCAGCGGAAAGCCCGCTGGCCGACGTGAGCGCAGATGAAAATCTGAGTGAAGTCGATGCCAATGTCGTGGCCGTCGTGACGGAATATGTCAAGAAAATCGGGGCTGACCGAGCCCGCAATGTGACGCCTGATTCCAATATTGTTGTGGATCTTGGATTGGATTCTCTGGAACGATTGGAAATTGTCCGTGAACTGGAAACCAGTTTTGGGGGGCGCATTCCAGATGAAGTGCTGCAAGAAGTGGAAACAGTGCGGGAGGTAGCTGCGGCCGTTCAAAAATACATTGGCTCCATCCCTGTCAAGCCGCGGAATGACCCGCAAGCGGCTCCGAAAATCGTTGCACCCGGCAAGCCTGTGCCCGATTCATACTACATTTTGGAGAAGACTCCGGAGTACGTTCGCCTGCAACGCAACAAGGAGCAAATTTTCAAAACGGGCTTGCGTAACCCTTATTTTTCAGTGCACGAGGGCATCATCGCCGACAAAACGGTGATTGGGGGACGGGAGCTGATTTCGTTTTCCAGCTACAACTATTTAGGGCTATCGGGCCATCCCAAAGTCTCTGCGTCGGCCAAACGGGCGATCGATGAGTTTGGGACAAGTGTGTCGGCCAGTCGGCTGGTGAGTGGAGAAAAAACAATTCATCGCCAATTGGAAGAGGGATTGTCTAAGTTTCTGGGAGTGGAAGACGTCATCACGTTCCCGGGTGGGCATGCAACCAACGAATCGGTGATCGGTCACCTGGTGGGTTCCGGCGATTTGATCTTGCACGACTCGTTAGCTCACAACAGCATCATTCAGGGAGCGGAGCTGTCGGGCGCCCGACGTCGTCCATTTGATCATAACAATGCCCGTCAACTCGACGAAATTTTGTCGGAACTGCGCTCCGAATATCGACGGGTCTTGATTGCCATTGAAGGGCTTTACAGTATGGACGGCGACTTCCCGGATTTAAGGGAATTCGTCAAGGTCAAGAACAAACATCACTGTTGGTTGTTTGTGGATGAAGCCCACTCGATCGGTACCTTGGGCGCCACGGGGCGGGGTGTGGCCGAAGTCTATGGTGTTGGCCGCGACGAAGTCGAGTGTTGGATGGGAACCCTCAGCAAATCGTTTGGCAGTTGCGGTGGCTTCGTCGGCGGAACTCATAACATGATTGAGTATCTGCGGTACACGACGCCCGGCTATGTTTATGCGGCTGGGATTCCGCCAGCAAACGTAGGAGCTGCCTTGGGATCGCTGGAGATGATGCAGCAAGAACCTGAACGGGTTACCAAGCTGGCAAAAAATGCAGCCCTGTTTTTGTCCTTGGCCAAACAAGCCGGTTTGGATACGGGGCCGAGTCATGATTCTCCGATCATTCCTGTGATCACCGGGAACTCGATTCAGGCGCTGCGACTCTCGCAGGGATTGTTCGAGGCCGGGATCAACGCGCAACCCATTCTCTATCCCGCGGTGCCTGAAGATCAAGCGCGAGTGCGGTTTTTCATTTCGGCGGCTCACAATGCTGAGCAAATTGAAAAGACCGTGGCTACCATTTCCCAAATTTGGAAAGGGATTTCTGAAAATTGATTGGGTGAGCGAGTGAGTGAATCGGGTCGCCCCCATGGGCAACTCGCACCTCAGTTTCGCCGCGCCCCAAGAGAACGAAATCAGTTCCTGCATGGGAAAGTTTCCGTTTTCATTTTGATGATAGTGAAAAATTAATTGATTAGGGCAGAAAGGGTTACGTTTTGATGGAAGCAGCAATTGGCAAGGCGGATACGCTCATCGAGGCACTGGGTTGGATTCGTCAGTTCCGCGATAAGATAACGGTGATCAAACTCGGGGGGAGCATCCTAGACAATGCCGATATGTTGCGTCATATCCTGTTGGACATTTTGTTCATGGAGACGGTAGGTCTGCGTCCTGTGGTCGTGCATGGTGGTGGTGCGCGGATCAATGCGGCAATGCAAGAGGCCGGAATTCAGCCGCGATTTGTTCAGGGGCGCCGCTACACGGATACCGCAACACTAGGCATCGTCGAACGCGTTTTGGCGGAGGAAACCAACGAATATTTGGCCGCTGAATTTGAGAAGATTGGCGGCCGAGCCATGACGTTGAACTTCAAGTCAACACCCGTGTTGTTTGGCAAGCAAATTACATTGCCGGGAGACGATGGAACTCCGATTGATTTGGGATTCGTGGGTGATGTGACGGAAGTCGATCGGTTGGTGATTGACAACTTGTGTTATGCTGGCCAAGTTCCCTTTATTCCTTCGATGTGTTTGACGCCCGAAGGTCAGAAACTGAACGTGAATGCCGATACGGCCGCAACCAAAGTCGCCACCGAATTGAATGCCGAAAAACTGGTTTTTCTCAGCGATGTTCCCGGCGTGCTCTTGAACCCGCAAGATCCGACTTCCATCGTTTCCTCGCTCAATCGCGAAAGAGCCACTCAGATGATTGCTGCCGGCCAGATTTCTTCCGGTATGATTCCGAAGGTGGAGGCTTGTTTGGAAACGTTGGAACAAGGGGTGAAGAAAATCCATATCGTCGATGGACGTGTACGACATTCGTTGTTGTTGGAGGTTTATACGTCGTCCGGGATCGGAACGGTCATTACCCAATGATCAATTTTTTGGAAATTTTTTCTTGAGTCATTGGCTGGATGGCAAGCGAAACTAGATTAAGGAATATTGTGGATGCAACATCTTTTGTCACTCGTCGAATTATCGACCGAGCAAATCAATCAGATACTTGATCTGGGGCGAGACTTAAAATCGCAGCTCAAGGCCGGACGTCGCGACCCGATATTTCAACATCGCGTGTTGGGGTTGTTGTTTGAAAAACCGTCATTGCGGACTCGCGTGAGCTTCGAAGCCTTGATCGCGCAACATGGAGGTTCCAGCTTGTATTTGGGCTCGGACGTGGGCTGGCAAAAGCGGGAACCCGCTTGCGATTTCATTCCCATTTTGACGAGCTATTTAGATATTTTGGTTATTCGAGCCAAGCATCATCAGAGCGTCGTGGAAGCGGTGAAGTACAGTCGCTGCCCTGTGATCAACGGTTTGACAGATTTTTCACATCCCTGCCAAGCCCTGGCGGATGTTATGACGATTCGCGAATTCGCTGCGAATCTGGAGACGACGCGATTAGCATATATTGGCGATGCCAACAACGTGGCCTTTAGTTTGGCCGTGATCTGTGACAAGTTAAAAATACGAATGACGATCGCTGCTCCGTCCGGGTTTCAATTTAGCCCTGCGTTTATGGATACGTTGACGTCGGGGTATGTAACGCAGACGGTAGATCCGCGCGAGGCCATCGCGGAGGCTAATTTTGTTTATACCGATGTGTGGACCAGCATGGGGCAAGAGGAAGAGACGGAGCGACGGTTGCGGGCATTTGCTGATTATCAGATCAACGAGGACCTGTATCGGTTAGCCGCTGCCGATTGCCGATTCTTGCATTGCCTGCCCGCTCGACGTGGTGAAGAAGTGACCAGCGAAGTCATTGATGGTCCCTCTGGGATTGTAGTGCCCCAAGCAGAAAATCGATTGCATGCCCAAAAGGGACTGGTCGCGTGGCTGCTCAATCAGTCACAATAGAGCGAGTTGCAGTCGATGAATCAGAAACGGGTTCTCCTGTTTCTGAGTCCAATCTGATCTGCTGCCCGGGCCGCAATTACCCAGAAAACCTTTTATCTCTCAGGACGGATCATGGCAAAAAATAAACTAGCGTTGCGCCCCATTAAAATCAAACGCGGTTACACCAAGTCATCCCCGGGGAGTGTTTTATTTCAGGCGGGCGAGACTGTCGTGTTGTGTACCGCAAGTGTGGAAACCAAAGTTCCGCCATGGATGCAAGATGCCAAAACAGGTTGGGTCACCGCCGAATACAGCATGTTGCCCGGGAGCACCCAGCCGCGAAAGCCTCGCGAACGAAATAAAGTAGATGGACGGACGACTGAGATTCAGCGATTGATCGGACGAAGTCTGCGGGCAGTCATGAACCTGGAAGCACTGGGGCCGATTCAAATTACTGTCGACTGTGACGTGTTGCAGGCCGATGGGGGGACGCGGACCGCCAGCGTCACCGGCGGTTTTATCGCGTTGATTGACGCCGTTAATTCTATCCAAAAACTGTTGCCGGATCCCGGAACCTATCCCATTCGTGACAGCCTCGCCGCCGTGAGCGTAGGAATTGTCGACGGCTTGGTCTCACTGGATTTAGACTACGAGCGAGATGTTCGAGCCGAAGTCGATATGAATGTCGTGATGACGGGAAGTGGACAATTTGTGGAAATCCAAGGGACCGGTGAAGAAGCGACCTTCAGCGAAAAACAGTTGGCTGAGCTTTTGGCCGCTGCGAAAACAGGTATTCGCATGTTGACCGAGGAACAAAAATCTTCCCTGGGCAAACGCTGGCCCTTCTAGTCGAGGAATTCGCAAATGAATACGAAGAGTCAACGAATTTTAATGGCCACAGATATTCCGTTTTGGAACGCCAAAACCGGAGCGGAACAACGTATGGCTTCGTTGGCGCGATTCTTCAATCAAGATCCATTTGAGTTCGCCGTGTTTTTTTTAGGCAAGGTCACCGCGGCCGACCATCAATTGATTACCTCACAAAAGTTAAACGTTACTTTTTTTGAAAGTGAAAAGCCCCCAGCTGCATTTTTGGATCGCATGAAATGGTACGCCGATGCCACTCGCAATCAGTTACAAAAATGGATCACACGCGACAAGAGTACGATTTCAAGTGAAGTGGAAACGCCCCTGCCATTGACCTTGGCCGATTACAAATGGCCCTGGGCGGTGGATCAATTTCGCCGGCAAATTGTTCGGTTTCGCCCTCAAGTGATCATCGCACAATATGTCACGATGGCTTATTTGATCGAAGGGCTAACACAAAAAGAACGTCGGGAGATTCATTGTGTTTTGGATACACACGATATCTTGCACGAGAGAGGAATGCAGTTTGGAGCTGCCGGCTATTTGCATTGGCTGGAGATCGAGCCTGCCGAAGAGATTCGCATCTGGAATTTGTTTGACACGGTGCTGGCCATTCAAGAAAACGAGGCGGAATTGATCCGCAGTTGCGTGCAGGGGCCCAAGGTGATGACGATTGGGCATGCACCTCAAGTCGAATTGGATGAGGGCAGTCACAATGCCAACATCCATTCTGCTGACACGGAAAGTTCCGGTCCGGTGACCATTGGTTATATCGGTTCTCCGAATTACTCGAATTGGCATGCCATCAATCGATTTTTGATTGAGGTTTGGCCTGATCTGTTAGCGATGGAAAATTCTCAAGTCCAACTCGTGATTGCCGGAAAGATTTGCGATTGGTTCAACCTGCTGGAACCCAAACGCGTAGCCAGTTTGGCGGAGAGCCATGTCCATTTGTTGGGTGAGGTACGTTCGTTACATGAGTTTTACTCGCAAATTGATATTGCCATCAATCCGGTCCAGTTTGGAACAGGTCTGAAGATCAAAAATGTCGAAGCCCTAGCCTACGGAAAGCCATTGGTCACGACAGCCAGTGGCGCGTTGGGAATGAGTCCAGCGGCTCGAGAACATTGTATTGTTGTCCCCGATTTCCGAACGATGTCCGAAGAATTGCAGCGGCTTGCGAGGAATCCTGCCCGTCGCCAGGAACTAGCAAAAGCTGCGTTTTCCCATGCAAAATTGGAATATTCTTCCGATTCTGCCTATGCGGAACTGGCCAAACAACTCCTATAGGCGGCAGAAGCCAATTCCCCGCATGGCCCTTCTGGGTAAAATCTAACTTTTCCACAAACATTGCAGCCAACTGGCTGAATGATTACCCTGAATTGTTCAGCGATAGCTCCCCAGTTAACGCCAACGACTCCTTTTGCCCAGTTTGCAATCACTACAAAAGGCCTTTTCACATGCGTACGCGAACAACATCTGGATTCACGTTGATCGAATTATTAGTCGTCATTGCCATCATTGGCATTTTGGTCGGACTCTTGCTGCCGGCGGTGCAGATGGTTCGAGAAGCGGCCCGGCGCACGCAATGTTTGAACAATATGAAACAGTTGGGAACGGCGGTCCACAATTACCACGACACGCGAGGGTTTATTCCCCCGGCACGGGCAGCGGATAATTTTTTGACTTGGCCTGTTTTTATCATGCCCTATATGGAGGCCACGAACCTCTATCAGCAGTTTGACATTCGCGGCCCCTACGCGGCACAGAGTCCTGAAACCACAAAAGTTGGCTTGCAGGTATTGTTTTGTCCCTCGCGCCGTTCGCCAGAATTTTTAAGCGAGTTTGAATCCAATGGTGAGATCATTGGCACCGTGGGAGATTATGCCGGGAATGCGGGAACTGAAAAATTCTATGACATCGACGAACATGCTTGGGCTGGTTTTGACGTTGCCGTCGATGGTGTGTTCAACTCCGGATTGACCATTCAAAACCCAATATCGGCCGGACGTTTGGTTTCAGGCGAGCGAGGAAGATACTCCTTCCGAGATATTTTAGACGGTCAATCGAACACGATTTTCCTGGGTGAGAAGGCCGTGAGTTCCGACAACATGGGACAACCTGGAGGTTGGGGCGACGGTTGTATTTACAGTGGCAGTCAGCCGGGGACAATAATGCGATTGGGTGGCATTGGATTGGCGATCGCCAGCACGCGGAAGTTGCCAACGCCTGGTCCTGGGGCGGTACCCGTATATGGTAGTTTTCACCCGTCGGGTTGCAACTTCTCGTTTGGGGACGGCAGCAGCCATTTCTTGACCGCCGCGACGGACGAAGACGTCTTGCGCCGATTGTGTTCTCGAAACGATGGTGAAACCGATTCTTTAGAATTTTAGATTTGCCTCATTGTTCCCTCTCGCGTTCTGAAGACGAAAGCCTCGCGATGATCTCCTCACAAATTTGCATGATCGGCAGCGAAAGTGAAACGGCGCATCACATGCGTCCGTTTGCCGACCGCATGTCGGTGGGGCGATTGGATCCAGAGGAAGCGAAATCGCAGTTACGACCAGGCGATTTGGCGATTTTTTTCAGTGAGCATTTTGATCGCTTCCGCGACTGTTGTCAGCAGCTGAAGCAGCGTGGTGTGGCCACCTTGTATTTGGTCGACGGCATATTGGAGTGGCGCAACGCATGGGAGAATCGTTCCGATGAACCGGCGTGTCCCTGGACCATGCGCACAGTCTTGTCGCATAAGGTCGCGTGTATCGGCCCGAGCCAACAACGGATCTTGGATCAATGGGGGAATTGCGAAAAGACAGAAGTGGTGGGCATTCCGCGTTTGGATGAGCAACGTCAACGTTTTTTGGCATCTCCCGATTTCGAGAAAAAAACGGTGCGCGACTCAGGGGTCTTTCGGTTGATGGTGGCCACAGCAAAAACACCCGGTTTCACCGACGCACAAATTGCGATCACTTTGGAAATGCTCCGTGATATTCAGCAGTATGTCGCGGCGCACCCGCAAACTGCCGATGGTCGGCAGATTGAAGTCTGGTGGCGAATTGCCGAGTCGTTGACGAGTGATTTACAAATTGAAAACCGCGCGACCGATTTGTCTGGCAACGAGTTGTCTCGGCAACTAGCCGAAGTCGATGCCGTGTTGACGACACCTTCCACATTGATGTTAGAAGCGGCTTTGGCCCAGCGTCCTACTGCGTTATTGAATTACCATAATACGCCGACCTAC